>JAEYXI010000219.1 GCA_023428515.1 Pseudomonadota bacterium
CCTCGCCGCCCTCTCCGGGTCCTTCGCCTTTTCCTTCTGGAACAGTCCGAGCATCGCCTGCAGCATGGTCTGGTCGGCGCCGCGGGAAAAACTGTCCTTGCCTGATGTGAAGACCGCGCCCTTGATCGCCGCGTCGGCGACGACCTGGTCGATGATCTTCTCGATCTCGTCCATCACCTCCAGGGTGAAGACATTCATCGAGCGGTCGGGCATGTCCCAGGTGACGAGCGCAATGCCATCGGCGTCGGTTTCGACGGTGAAGTTCTTGTAAGTCATCTCTCTTCCTCCTCCGCCGTCAGACGCGCTCGATGATCGTCGCGGTGCCCATGCCGGCGCCGATGCAGAGCGTTACCAGCGCGGTGTTGAGATCGCGCCGCTCAAGCTCGTCGAGCACGGTGCCGAAGATCATCGCGCCGGTCGCGCCGAGCGGATGGCCCATGGCGATCGCGCCGCCGTTCACGTTGATCCGGTCGTGCGGAATGTCGAAGGCCTGCATGTAGCGCAGCACGACCGAGGCGAAGGCCTCGTTGAGCTCGAAGAGATCGATGTCGGAGAGCTTCATCTTGGCGCGCTTCAGCAGCTTCTCCGTTACGTCGACCGGGCCGGTCAGCATCAGCACCGGCTCGGAGCCGATGTTGGCGAAGGCACGGATTCTGGCACGCGGCTTCAGGCCCATCATCCTGCCGCCCTTCTTCGAGCCGAGCAGCACGCCCGCCGCACCATCGACGATGCCGGACGAGTTGCCGGCATGGTGGACGTGGTTCACCTCCTCGACTTCAGGATGCTTCTGCACGGCGACCGCATCGAAGCCGCCCATCTCGCCGGGCATCACGAAGGAGGGGTTGAGCGAGGCCAGCGCCTGCATGTCGGTGGTCGGGCGCATGTGCTCGTCCTTGTCGAGGATCATGAGCCCGTTCTGGTCCTTGATCGGGATGACGGAATTCTTGAAGCGGCCTTCTTCCCATGCCTTGCCGGCGCGCTTCTGGCTCTCCACCGCATAGGCATCGACGTCATCACGGGAAAAGCCATATTTGGTGGCGATGAGGTCGGCGGAAATGCCCTGCGGCACGAACCAGCCCGGCAGGCCTACCGACGGATCCATGAACCAGGCGCCGCCTGACATGCCCATGCCGACGCGGCTCATCGATTCGACGCCACCCGCGATCACGATGTCGTCCGCACCTTGCGCGATCTTCGCCGCGCCGAAATTGATGGCGTCGAGGCCCGAAGCGCAAAAGCGCGAGATCTGCATGCCCGGCGCCGAAGTTGCGTATCCCGCCTCGAAGGCCGCCGCGCGCGGGATCACCGCGCCCGCCTCGCCGAGCGGGTCGACACAGCCGAAGATGATGTCGTCTACCTGCCCGGTGTCGAGCCCGTTGCGGTCGCGCAGCGACTCCAGCACCTTGGCGCCAAGCCTGACCGCCGGCACCTCGTGCAGCGCGCCATCCTTCTTGCCGCGTCCGCGCGGCGTGCGCACGGCGTCATAGACATAAGCGTCGGCCATTTTCTTCTCCTTGCTTGCGCCGCCTCAGAGGCTGCGGGCGATCAAGAGCTTCATGATCTCGTTGGTGCCGCCATAGATGCGCTGCACCCTGGCGTCGCGATACATGCGCGCGATCGGATATTCATTCATGTAGCCATAGCCGCCGAAGAGTTGAAGGCATTCGTCGACGACTTTTCCCTGCAGCTCCGACAGCCAGTATTTCGCCATCGAGGCGGTCGCCGGATCGAGGCCGCTCTTCAGGTGGCGCGCCACGCAGTCGTCGTGGAACACCTTGCCGATCGTCGCCTCGGTCTTCAGTTCGGCGAGCTTGAACTGAGTGTTCTGGAAATCGATGATCTTCTGGCCGAAGGCCTTGCGTTCCTTGACATAGTCTATTGTCAGCGCCAGCGCCCGCTCGACCATGGCGACGGCCGACGTGCCGACCATCAGCCGCTCCTGCGGCAATTGCTGCATGAGTTGGACGAAACCCTGTCCCTCCTCGCTGCCGAGCAGATTGGCCGTCGGCACCCGGACATCGTTGAAGAAGAGCTCCGACGTGTCGTTCGCCTTCATGCCGATCTTGTCGAGGTTGCGGCCACGCTCGAAACCCTCGACCTCTTCGGTCTCGATCACGATCAGCGAGGTGCCCTTGGCACCTTTCTCCGGGTCGGTCTTGGTCACAACGATGATCAAATTGGCGAGCTGGCCGTTGGTGATGAAGGTTTTCTGGCCGTTGATGCGGTACTGGTTGCCGTCCTTCTCGACACGGGTCTTCACGCCCTGCAGGTCGGAGCCGGCGCCGGGTTCGGTCATGGCGATCGCGCCGATCAGCTCGCCGGTCGCGAGACGCGGCAGCCATTTCCGCTTCTGCTCTTCCGAGCCATAATGGAGGATGTAGGGCGCGACGATCGCGTTGTGCAGGCCGAGGCCGAAGCCGTCGACGCCAACATGGCCGAGCGCCTCGATGATCGCGGCGTCATGCGCGAAGCTGCCGCCGGCGCCGCCATATTCCTCCGGCATCGAGGCGCAGAGCAGCCCGGCCTCACCCGCCTTCCGCCAGCTCGCGCGGTCGACCATGCCGTCCTTCTCGAATTCGTCGTAGCGCGGCGCGATCTCTTCCAACATGAAGCGGTGCGCCATGTCGTAGAGCATGCCGACATCCTCGCTTCGCCATGCGGCGGGCGGAAGACTGAGGATGGCGGCTGAGGTCGTCATGGCTTCAGAACGCCTCCGCCGGCAGCGCCATCATCGTGTCGGCGCCGGTCGAGATGCGGGCAAGATGCGCTGATGTCTCCGGCATGACGCGCTCCATGAAATAGCGGCCGGTGACGATCTTGTTCTCGTAGAAGGAGACGTCGTCGTTGCCGTCAGCGAGCCTGCCCTGCGCGGCCTTCACCATCTGCGCCCACATGTAGCCGAGCGACACCAGGCCGAAGAGATGCATGAAATCGGTCGAGGCCGCACCCGCATTGTCGGGTTTCTGCATCGCGTTCTGCATCAGCCACATGGTCGCCGCCTGCAGATCGTTCAGCCCCTTCTTCAGCGCCTTGGTGAAAGGCGCCATCTTCTCGTCGGCGCGGTTCTCTTCGCAGAAATCGCCGACCTCCTTGAAGAAAGCCTGCACGGCGCGGCCGCCGTTCATGCCAAGCTTGCGGCCGACGAGGTCGAGCGCCTGGATGCCGTTGGCGCCCTCGTAGATCATGGCGATGCGGGCGTCGCGCACGAACTGGCTCATGCCGTGCTCCTCGATGTAGCCGTGGCCGCCGAACACCTGCTGCGCCATCACAGCGTGCTCGAACCCCTTGTCGGTGAGGACGCCCTTCACGATCGGCGTCATCAGGCCCATGTGGTCGTCAGCCGCCTGCCGGTCCTTGTCATCGGGGGAACGGTGCGCGATGTCAGACTTCAGCGCCGTCCACAGGATCAGCGCGCGGCCGGCCTCGTTGAACGACTTCATGGTCATCAGCGAGCGCCTGATGTCGGGATGCACGATGATCGGATCGGCCTTGCCGTCCTTGTTCTTCGCCCCGGAGAGGGACCGGCCCTGCAGGCGCTCGCGTGCATAGCTTGCGGCATTCTGATAGGCGACCTCGGAAACCGAGAGCCCTTGCATGCCGACGTTCAGGCGCGCCTCGTTCATCATGGTGAACATCGCCTTCAGGCCGCCATTCGCCTCGCCGAGCAGCCAGCCCGTCGCCCCATCATAGTTCATGACGCAGGTCGAGTTGCCGTGGATGCCCATCTTCTCCTCGATCGATCCGCAGGAGACGCCGTTCTTCCCGGCCGGATTGCCTGACGCATCGAGCTTCAGCTTGGGCACGATGAAGAGCGAGATGCCCTTGGTCCCCTCCGGCGCGCCCTCGATGCGGGCCAGCACCAGATGCACGATGTTGTCGGCCATGTCGTGTTCGCCGGCCGAGATGAAGATCTTCTGGCCGGAAATGCTGTAGGAGCCGTCGCCGTTTGGCACCGCCTTGGTGCGCAACAGGCCGAGGTCGGTGCCGCAATGCGGCTCGGTCAGGTTCATGGTGCCGGTCCAGGCGCCGTCGACCATCTTCGGCAGGAAGGACTTCTTCTGCTCGTCCGTGCCGTGGACCAGGATCGCGGCGATGGCACCTTGGGTGAGACCCGGATACATCATCAGCGCCATATTGGCGGACGACAGATATTCGCCGACTGCCGCGTGGACTGAATGCGGAAGCCCCTGCCCGCCGAACTCGACCGGCACCGCCAGCCCCAGCCAACCGCCCTGGCGGTATTCGTCGAAGGCTTCCTTGAAGCCCTTCGGCGTCGTCACCGAACCATCGTCGTGGCGCCGGCAACCTTCCTCGTCACCGACCCGGTTGAGCGGCAGCATGACGTTCTCGGCGAGCTTGGCGCCCTCCGCGAGGATCGCCTCGAGCACGTCGCCCGACGCATCGGAAAAGCCTGAAAGATTGGAGTAGCGCTCGTAGCCGAGGACGTCGTTGAGCACGAAAAGCGTGTCGCGTACGGGAGCCGCGTAGGTCGGCATGTCTTCCTCCAGACGATCTTGGCGGCGGCCGGACGGCCTTGCGCAAGCTATCCCCGCCGCTCAGGGAACGTCACTCTAAAATATTGACGTTTACGCAAACGTCAATATTTCGCCGACGCAAAATTTTGAGTGTCCCCTCCCTGCAAAGCAGACAAAAATAGCCTGTTTGGCTGCCGGCCAAACAGGCTATTTGTGGATTATGCGCGAATGGATCGCGTCCAGCGAACCATTCCGCTTAGTCGATCCGGGACTCAGCTCGCGGCGGCGATCGGAGCGGTGCGCTCGGCCAGGAGCTTGCGAACCGTCGCCATCGTGTCGGAGAGGTCGCCGATCGCCTCGTCGATGGCGGCGCGCTGCTTCTGCAGGCGGGCGAGCTGCTTCTCGGACTTCTCGATGGTGAGGCGCAGCTGCTTGGTGTTGGCGCCGGTGGGATCATAGAGATCCATGATCTGCTTCACGTCGCGCAGCGAGAAGCCGACCTTGCGGCCGAGCAGGATCAGCTTGAGCCGGGCCTTGTCACGGCGGGTGTAGAGACGGGTCGAACCGTCGCGCTTGGGGTTGAGCAGCCCCTTGTCCTCGTAGAAGCGCAGCGTGCGCAGCGTCACGCCGTAGGTTTTCGCCATTTCGCCGATGCGGGTGTATTCGTCCTGCGTCTCGGAAACGGCATCGTCATTGCTGGGCACGGCTTCGCCGGCCTGATTAAACGTCATCATCACTGTGCTTTCCCCGTTGGGGCGCCGGGAGAGCGCCTGACCGGAAGCAGCGGGGTGGGCTTCCGACCGTGGTTTCGACAAATGTATCGCAAGCCGGCGCCGAAGCGCCCTTACGTTAAGGGCAGCCCTATAGTCCCAGCGGTTTTGCGATGCAAGCGCGTCATGGTTGCATATGGCTGCGGCAGTTTGTTCCAGTCCGGAACACCCGATTTCCAGCAAAAACCGGGCATCGGAGCCAAAATCTTTACGAAGCTTGCCAAATCGTAAACCCGGTTAACACCTTGTTTACCACGTTTGGGGAATGGTGCGCGGGTCGAACCGCCTTGTCCAACAACACGACTTGGTCACGGTTTTTCGGCGCGAGGGCATGATGCCTGGAAGCCCGCTTCCGCCGCATGAATCGCGGCCCGCCTCGGCTCGACAAGGAGAATTACGGGAACTGGTCCCCGACCAGCCAGAGGCGAACGAGCGTTTCGATGAACAGCAAGCGGTCCTACCTCGACGCAGTCAATGCCGGCCGGCAGAGGCGATCCTACGCATCGCTGGAGCAGCTCAACCG
>JAEYXI010000226.1 GCA_023428515.1 Pseudomonadota bacterium
GTCCATACCTGGCTGCCCGACGCCCATGTCGAGGCGCCGACGGCAGGCTCGGTGGTGCTGGCCGCGATCCTGCTGAAGATGGGCGGCTACGGCTTCCTGCGCTTCTCGCTGCCGATGTTCCCCATCGCCTCGGTTGACCTGCAGCCGCTGGTCTTCACGCTCTCGGTAGTGGCGATCATCTACACCTCCCTGGTCGCACTGATGCAGGAGGACATGAAGAAGCTGATCGCCTACTCCTCCGTCGCCCATATGGGCTACGTGACGATGGGCATCTTTGCGATGAACCAGGAGGGCATCCAGGGCGCCATCTTCCAGATGCTGTCGCACGGCCTGGTCTCGGGCGCGCTCTTCCTCTGCGTCGGCGTTGTCTACGATCGCATGCACACGCGCGAGATCGCGGCTTATGGCGGCCTCGTCAACAACATGCCGAAATATGCCGTGGCCTTCATGGTCTTCACCATGGCCAATGTCGGCCTGCCCGGCACGTCCGGCTTCGTCGGCGAGTTCCTGACACTGCTCGGCGTCTTCAAGGTCAACACCTGGGTGGCGCTGTTCGCCGCCACGGGCGTCATCCTGTCGGCGGCCTATGCGCTCTGGCTCTACCGCAAGGTGATCTTCGGCGCGCTGACCAAGGAAAGCCTCGAGGGCCTGCTCGACCTCTCGCCGCGCGAGAAGACGATCCTCTATCCGCTGATCGTGCTGGTCATCTTCTTCGGCGTTTATCCGATGCCGATCTTCGAGGCGACCGCGACCTCGGTCGAGGCGCTGGTCAACACAATCACCATTTCGCTCGACGCCGCGCATGTCGCGGCGGCGAACTGAGGGGCGAGGCCATGACGCCGGAACTTACCTCTAGCCTGACGCTGCTGGCGCCCGAACTGATCATCGCGGTCGGCGCGATGGTGCTCTTGATGATCGGCGTCTATTCCAGCGAACGCGCCTATGGCGTCGTCAATGCGCTCGCCATCGTCCTGCTTGTCGTCGCCGGCGGCTGGATGCTGTTTGCAACGGTGGACGGCCAGGCATTCGGCGGTGCTTTCGTTTCCGATCCCTTCGCCCGCTTCATGAAGGTCCTGACGCTGATCGGCTCGGCCGTGACGCTGCTGATGTCGACCGGCTTCGCGCGCGAGCAGAAGTTCGACAAGTTCGAATATCCGGTGCTCGTGCTCCTGGCCACGCTCGGCATGCTGCTGATGATCTCGGCCAACGACATGATCGCGCTCTATCTCGGCCTCGAACTGCAGTCGCTGGCGCTCTACGTCGTCGCCGCGATCAACCGCGACAATCTGCGTTCCACCGAGGCCGGCCTGAAGTATTTCGTGCTCGGCGCGCTGTCGTCGGGCATGCTGCTCTACGGCATCAGCCTCGTCTACGGCTATACCGGCAACACGGGCTTCGAGCAGATCGCTGCCGCGCTTGGCGGCGAGCGCCAGCTCGGTCTGGTGTTCGGCCTCGTCTTCGTGCTCGCCGGCTTGTCCTTCAAGATCTCGGCCGTGCCGTTCCACATGTGGACGCCTGATGTTTACGAGGGCGCGCCGACGCCGGTCACCGCCTTCTTCGCCGCCGCGCCAAAGATGGCCGCGATGGCGCTCACCGTGCGGGTCGTCATGGGCGCCTTCGAGCCGCTGGCGGTCGACTGGCAGCAGATCGTCGACTTCATCTCCATCGCCTCGATGGTGCTCGGCTCCTTCGCGGCGATCGGGCAGAGGAACATCAAGCGCCTGATGGCCTATTCCTCGATCGGCCATGTAGGTTTCGCGCTGGTCGGGCTTGCCGCCAACAGCCAGGATGGCGTGCGCGGCGTCGCCATCTACATGCTGATCTACCTCGCCATGACGCTCGGCACCTTCGCCTTCATCCTGGCCATGCGCCGCAAGGAGGGCAATGTGGAGGAGATCGGCGATCTCGCCGGGCTGTCCAACACGAACCCGGTCATGGCGACGGTGCTCACCATCCTGATGTTCTCGCTGGCCGGCATCCCGCCGCTCGCCGGCTTCTGGGCCAAATGGTACGTCTTCCTCGCCGCGATCAATGCCGGGCTCTACGCGCTTGCTGTCATCGGCGTTCTCGCCTCGGTGGTCGGCGCCTACTACTATCTGCGCATCATCAAGATCATGTGGTTCGACGAGCCGGTCGGCGGCTTCCTGCCGATGTCGGGCACGCTGCGCTTCGTGCTTGGCTTGTCGGGCGCCTTCATCCTCTTCTACGTGCTGCCGTGGATCGGCGGGTCGGTCTCGAGCTACGCGGAAGCTGCGGCAAGGACCTTCTTCTAGGCGATGGCCTTCTCGCTGGCTCCGACGGCAATCGCGGCAGGGTACCGGCTCGAAGCGTTCGACAGTGTCGGTTCGACCAACGCCGTTGCGCTCGAGCGAGGGACTGCGGGCGACCCCGGCCAGCTCTGGCTGGTCACCAAGCGCCAGGAGACCGGTCGCGGTCGGCGCGGGCGCGGATGGCAGTGGACCGAAGGCAATCTGGCGGCGACGCTGCTGCTGGTCCCGGACTTCGACCTGACACATGCGGCAACGCTTGGCTTCGTCGCCGGTCTCGCCATCAGCGATGCGCTGGCGGCAGTCTCGCCGCGCGTCCGTTTCGAGCTCAAATGGCCTAACGACGTGCTTGCCGACGGGGCGAAGCTCACCGGCATCCTGCTCGAATCCGCGATACTGGATGAAAGGCGGTTTGCGCTCGCCATCGGCATCGGCGTGAATGTGGCCGGCCATCCTGAGGACACGCCATATCCGGCGACGTCACTGGCCGCACTCGGCTCTTCCTGCGACGCGGAGACAGTTTTCCTTGCGCTGTCCGACGCCTGGACCGACAATCTGAAGCTGTGGAACGGGGGCCGGGGCCTGGATACCATCCGACAGCGCTGGCTGTCGCGCGCCGCCGGGCTCGGATCGGAAGTCGCCGTGCGGGTCGACGGAGATATCGTGCGCGGCGTTTTCGAGACCATCGACGAGGATTGCCGCTTTGTCATCCGCACCAGCACTGGCGGTGAGGTGAAGATCGCGGCCGGCGACGTGCATTTCGGCACGATCGCATCGGCCAGCGCGGCGTAGGGATCGGGAACTGACATGGTGAAGTATTCCGGACCTGAACTCGTCTTCGTGCCGCTCGGCGGCGTCGGCGAAATCGGCATGAACTTCGCGCTCTACGGCTTCGGCCCGGCAGATGCGCGCGAATGGATCGTCGTTGACGTTGGTGTCACCTTTCCCGACGCGAGCCTGCCCGGCGTCGATCTCGTGCTGCCCGACATCCGCTTCATCGAGGAGCAGGTGCAGAACCTGCGCGGCATCGTGATCACCCACGCGCATGAAGACCATTACGGTGCGCTGCACGAGCTCTGGCCACGCCTCAAGGCGCCGCTCTGGATGTCGCCTTTCGCCGCCGGCCTGCTAGAGGCCAAGCGCCAGGGCGAGGCGAACGCGCCAAAAATCCCGGTCAACATCTACAGGGCCGGCGACACGTTCGAGATCGGTCCGTTCAAGATCGAGGCCATACCGGTCACGCATTCGATCCCCGAGCCTCTGTCGCTGGCGATCACCACGCCGCTCGGCACCGTCGTCCATACCGGCGACTGGAAGCTCGACCCGGCGCCGGAGATCGGCCCGATGACCGACGAGGCGCGCTTCCGGGCGATCGGCGATGCCGGCGTGCTCGCGCTGATCTGCGATTCCACCAACGCCATGCGCGAGGGCGAATCGCCGTCGGAGCAGGAAGTCGGCGTCGGCATTCGCGGCGTCATCGAGAAGGCGCCTGGACGCGTCGCCGTCACCACCTTCTCGTCGAATGTCGGGCGCGTGCGCTCGATCGCCGAGGCGGCGCGCGATGCCGGACGTCAGGTGCTGGTGCTCGGCCGCTCGCTGAAGCGCATGATCAACGTCGCTTCCGAACTCGGCTATATGGAAGGCATTCCGGCATTCATCGCCGAGGAGGAATACGGGTACATCCCCCGCGAAAACCTCGTCGTCATCTGCACCGGCAGCCAGGGCGAGGGGCGGGCAGCACTCGCCAAGCTCGCGCGCGACGAGATGAAGACCGTCGCTCTTTCTCCGGGCGACCTCGTCATCTTCTCCTCGCGCACCATTCCGGGCAACGAAAAGGCGATCCTCGAGATCAAGAACCAGCTCATCGACCAGGGCATCAAGATCATCGAGGATGGCGATGCGCTGGTCCACGTTTCCGGCCATCCGCGCCGCAACGAGCTGCGTAAGATGTACGAGTGGACGCGGCCGCGCATCGGCATTCCGGTGCATGGCGAGGCCGCGCATCTGGTCGCGCAGGGCGCGCTGATGGCGCAATCCGGCATCCCCGAGGTGGCGCAGGTGCGTAACGGCGACATGATCCGGTTGGCTCCGGGTGCGGCCGAGATCGTGGACAAGGTGCCGTTCGGCCGAATCTACAAGGACGGCAAGCTGGTCGGCGACGACGAGGAGATGGGCATACGCGAGCGCCGTAAACTCTCCTTCGCCGGCCATGTCGCCGTCAATGTCGTGCTCGACGACCGGTACGAAATGGCGGGCGATCCCGATATCGTCGCGATCGGCGTCGCCACCGTGAACGAGCAGGGCGAGGACATCGAGGAACTGATGCTCCAGGCCGCCGTCGGCGCGATCGATAGCATCCCGCGCCAGCGCCGCAAGGATCTCGATCTTGTGCAGGAGGCGGTCCGCCGCGCCGTGCGCAGCACTGCCAACGAGACCTGGGGCAAGAAGCCGCTGGTGACGGTGTTTGTCACAAGATGAAAAGGCCAGTAGGCATTCGGCAGTAGGCAGTCGGATGACTGTCATATCCCGATTGCTGTCTGCAGATTGCCCATCTGCCGGAGTAGCCAATGCTCGGACGCCTGAACCATGTGGCCATCGCCGTGCCGGACCTTGCCGCCGCGAGCGCCATCTATCGTGACACGCTCGGCGCGAAGGTGAGCGCGCCGCAGGCGCTGCCGGAACATGGCGTCACCGTCGTCTTCATCGACACCGGCAATTCGAAGATCGAACTCTTGGAGCCGCTGGGCGAGGGGTCGCCGATCGCCTCTTTCCTCGAGAAGAACCCGTCGGGCGGCATGCATCATCTCTGCTACGAGG
>JAEYXI010000023.1 GCA_023428515.1 Pseudomonadota bacterium
TTTCAGGATCGATCCGTCCGAAGGCGCCATCGACTGCGAAGAGCCTGGAGCCGCCCATGAAATATTCCGGCGCACCGCATTCGTCGTCCATGATGTGCGACTCGCGGTGGCAGAAGGAGAGGCCGCCCGGTCTGTTCGCCGTAACCAACGACAGCGAATTCGCCGCCGTACCTGTCCCGACGAAGAAGACGGCCACGTCGCGCTCGAAAATCTCGGAGAATTTCTCCCGCACCTTTGCGTCCAGCGATCCGTTGCCATAGGCAGGTTCGAAGCCCGATGCGTGGGAGGAGAGGCCTGCGGCGATTTTCGGATGCGCGCCCGCCCAATTGTCCGATGCGAAAAACACGTGATCTATCCCGATTTCTGAAGGCGCGCGACCTGACCGGTTTTTCGGGGCGACTTCAAGGGGCAGCGCGATGGAAAATCTTGCGCACAGCGTGTATGCGGCACGGGGTCGCGACCGAAGATTGTGGTTGTTTGCCGCTTCGCGCAATTTTGTTTCGCTTGGATCGTGGATTTTTCGTGAATCGGTCTTGTAACCCCGGCCGGTTTCTGCAATAAGAATTTAGGACAGCATTGCTGTCTTAATTTATCTACGCAAATGACTGCCGGTTTGGCGTATGCTTTTGACGCCCAGCCGGCTATGCGCGCGGGCAGCCGCCCGAAAAAACGAACCCGCCCATGGAAGACCCGCTGGGGCAAGGAACGGAGGACATGGAGATGACGGACTTGACGCCATCTGTGACGGAGCAGGTCGTGCCCGCCCAGACGAATGGCGCGTCCGTCAAACGCGCCGATGCCTCGCGGACCTTCGGCCTGCCGGCCGCCCAGGGCCTCTACGATCCCAGGAACGAGCATGACGCCTGCGGCGTTGGCTTCATCGCCCAGATGAAGGGCGTGAAGTCGCACAAGATCGTCGAGGACGGTCTGTTCATGCTCGAGAACCTGACGCATCGCGGTGCTGTCGGCGCCGACCCGCTGATGGGTGATGGCGCGGGCGTCCTCGTGCAGATTCCCGACCGCTTCTTCCGCGAGGAAATGGCGACGCAGGGCGTCGAACTGCCTGCCGCCGGGCATTATGGCGTCGGCCACTGGTTCATGCCGCAGGACGCGGCGCTGCGCCAGCACGTCAACGACGTGATCGTCGAATCGGCACAGTCCGAGGGCCTGCCGGTCATCGGCTTCCGCGACGTGCCTGTGGACAATTCCTCACTCTCCAAGGCGCCGGATATCGTTGCGGCCGAGCCTTTCCACCGTCAGGTCTTCATCGGCCGTCCGGCCGAGATCACCGACGACGAGGAATATGAGGCGCGCCTCTACCTTCTGCGCAAGGTGATTTCCGGCCGCATCTATGCCGAGAACAACAACAAGGACATCGGCGCCTATTGCGTGTCGCTGTCGGCGCGCACCATCGTCTACAAGGGCATGTTCCTGGCCTACCAGGTCGGCGCCTACTACCGGGATCTCAAGGACCCGCGCTTCGAGACGGCGCTGATCCTCGTCCATCAGCGTTTTTCCACGAACCCCTTCCCGTCGTGGAAGCTCGCGCACCCCTACCGCATGGTCGCCCACAATGGCGAGATCAATACGGTGCGCGGCAACAACAACTGGATGGCGGCGCGCCAAGCTTCGGTCGATTCGGAGCTGTTCGGCAATGACATCTCCAAGCTCTGGCCGATCTCATACGAGGGGCAGTCGGACACGGCCTGCTTCGACAACGCGCTCGAGTTCCTGTTCCAGGGCGGCTATTCGCTGGCGCATGCCATGATGATGCTGGTCCCGGAAGCCTGGGCCGGCAACAAGACGATGGATGCCGAGCGCAAGGCTTTCTACGAGTACCACGCCGCGCTGATGGAGCCTTGGGACGGCCCGGCCGCGCTCATCTTCACCGACGGCCGTCAGATCGGCGCCACGCTCGACCGCAACGGCCTGCGGCCCGCCCGCTACATGGTCACCGACGACGACCGGGTCATCCTGGCGTCGGAGGCCGGCGTTTTGCCGGTCGACGACAAGCACATCGTCACCAAGTGGCGGCTGCAGCCGGGCAAGATGCTGCTGATCGACCTGGTCAAGGGCCGCATCACCTCCGACGAGGAGATCAAGCACGAGATCGCCACGCGCCATCCCTACAAGCAGTGGCTGGCGAACACGCAGCTCATCCTCGAGGATCTGAAGCCGGTTGAGCCGCGCGCCCTGCGCAAGGATGTCTCGCTGCTCGATCGCCAGCAGGCCTTCGGCTACACACAGGAGGACACCAAGCTCCTGATGTCGCCGATGGCGACGACCGGCCAGGAGGCGGTGGGATCGATGGGCACCGACACGCCGATCTCGGCGATGTCGGACAAATCGAAGCTGCTCTACACCTATTTCAAGCAGAACTTCGCGCAGGTCACCAACCCGCCGATCGACTCGATCCGCGAGGAGCTGGTGATGAGCCTCGTGAGCTTCATCGGCCCGCGGCCCAACGTCCTCGATCTCTCCGGCGGCGGGTCGCGCCCGCGCCTCGAAGTGCGCCAGCCGATCCTGACCAACGAGGATCTCGAAAAGATCCGCGCGATCGGCGGCATGGAGGAGAACCCGTTCCGCTCGAAGACCCTCGACATCACCTACCCGGTGAGCGAGGGCGCGGCGGGCATGAAGGCGGCGCTCGACCAGCTCTTCTCGGACGCCGAGATGGCCGTCCATGCCGGCGACAACATCATCATCCTGTCCGACCGGGCGATGAGCCGCGACCGCGTCGCGATCCCTGCCCTGCTGGC
>JAEYXI010000252.1 GCA_023428515.1 Pseudomonadota bacterium
CGATATCATGGTCCACGACCCGGTCGCAGATCCTGCCCAAATCATCGCATCTGGAGCGAAACCTGTCAGTCTGGAATCCCTGTTCGACTTGGCCGATACCGTCAGTGTCCATGCCCCCTCGCTTCCGGAAACCACGGGAATGATCTCGTCCTCGCTGCTTGCGCGGCTCCGCGACGGCGCGACGATCGTCAATACGGCCCGCGGCTCGATCGTCGACGAGAAATCATTGGTGGCGGAGCTCCGGTCGGGGCGGCTGAACGCCGTTCTCGACGTGACCGATCCCGAGCCGCCGGCTGAGGACACGCCGCTCTACGGGCTGCCGAATGTGTTCCTCACGCCGCATATGGCAGGCGCCGCCGGACACGAGACCAGGCGCCTCACCGACCATGCGATCGATGAGATCCAGCGCTTCGCGGCCGGCGAACCGCTTGTGCATCCGGTCACGCGCGAAATGCTCAAGACGATTGGATGAATGATGGGTCTTTTGTTTCACACGATGGCGACACCGGAACTCGATCCGATCGGCGCGTTGCAATTGGCCAGCCGCCTTGGCTTTGACGGATTGGAACTGATCTGCCAGGACAACTATCCCTGCGGCATTTCCAGCCTTGCCGATCCCTCCGTAGTCCAACGCATCGCGCGCGCTTCGGCCGATTGCGGCGTGCCCGTTATATTCCTCAGTTCCTACGAGAAACGCTTTGCCGATCCGGACGCGGATGTTCGCTCGGAGGCCTTCCAGATACTGTTGCGGGAGCTGGATCTTGCAGCCGCGCTCTCCGTGAGCGGCATCAGAATCTTGGCGGCGGAGGAGCCGAGGAAAGAGGAGTGGGACGCAAGCCTCGCGCGGATCGCAGAGGCGCTGCATGCCATCGCGGAAGCGGCAGCCGAGCGGAAGATCCAGGTGCTGCTCGAAAACCACATGGACACCATGGCCACGTCTGCCGCCCGCACGATGGCGATCTGCTCGGCCACCGGCCATGAAAACCTGAAGATACTGTTCGACCCGGCCAACCTTGCGACCCTTCATGCGGAGGGGTTCCTTGAGTCATTTGCCCTTCAGAAGGACCTGATCGGGCACGTTCACGTCAAGGATGCCGTCGTCGTCGATGGTGTGCGCCGGTCGGTCGTGCCAGGGGAGGGGGACGATCCGTGGCCGACCCTGATAGCCGCCCTCAAGACATACGGATACGACGGCCATTATTCGCTCGAATATGAGCGGCGCTGGATCGCCGACCTCCCGCCTGCGGCTGTCGCCCTTCCACGCGCCAAGGCTTTTATCGAGAGATGCCTCGATACGCACGGCGCGTCGGCCGAGGCTAAGTAGGAGGTTTCATGACCCTGCGATTTGGCATTGTCGGCTGCGGGCTGATCGGACGCCTTTATGCCGAAAGACTTCGCCAACTTGGCCATGATGTGACCGCAGCGTCTGACCCCGACCTATCCCGCGCCGCGGACCTGGCGTCGGCGGGGCGTGCCTTCCGTGACCATGCCGACATGTTTGCCGCAGGCGGACTGGACGTCGCCTGCGTATGCAGCCCGACGCCATATCACCACCGCGCCGTGCTCGATGCAGCGCAGGCCGGGCTGCACGTGTTTCTCGAAAAGCCGATGGCGACGACCCTCGAAGAGGCTTTCGAGATGTCGGAAGCAATGGAGGCCGCTGGCCGCAGCCTTGGCTTCGGCCTGAAGATGCGTTTCGAAACCATCTTCGCCGAAGCCCGCCGCCTTGTCGAAGATGGTCAAATCGGGCGCGTCACCAACTCGATGTTCTCCTTCTACCAGCCGCTGCCGCCTGGCGAGCGTATCTGGTATGTAAACGTCGGGGTGTTGCGCGACATGCTCGTTCACGTTTTCGATCTGGTGGGCCATCTGAGTTTGGCCACGCCGGTGCGCGTGCGTGCGTCCACGTCATCAGAACTCGGCTACGCGGGCGAGGATCAGGCCGCCATCGATCTCGTGTTGGACAACGGCACCGCGGCACATGTGCGCGGCGGCTATCTGCCGAGCTATCCTGACGTGACTGGACGGGAGGACATTGTGTTCCAGCTCATCGGCGAGCGCGGCTACATTGTTGGAAAGAGGCCGGATCACCTGGTTCTCGTGAACGGCTCGGGGACCCAGTACTGCAAGATTGACCCGGTTGACGCGTTTCTAGCTGAACTCAGGGCGTTCGCCGGCGCCATAGCAAAGGGCAGCCCGGTTCCGGTCGGACTACCAGCCGGAATGATGAGTCAAGCGATCATCTCGGCTGCTGAGACATCGGCGAAGAGGCAAGCCAATTGGGTGGAGCTGACGGAGTTCAAAACATGCGAAGTCGGGCATTGATCTAGTGCGGGATTCGGCACCTGCTGTTGCGAGCATCACCTTTGAGCAAAAGCGTCGTGGTCGACGGCGCGGGCTTCCGTGGCACGCAATCAGCCGAACGGAATCGTTACCTGGTCATCCGCAGCTCTAACTCGCCGGAACGTATCGAACGCACGCCGCAGGCGCGTTGTGGCCGCGCGGCCGAGGATTACTGGCATCGTGGAATGATCAAACGACAGGAGCGAGCGTCCGCCGTCGTGCGATTTCACCCGCTTCACCTGATCCAGATTTACGATCAGAGAGCGGCTGACGCGGAAGAATGGCGGGGTCGGGAGCTCTGCGTCGAACTGGCCGAGCAGCCGGCACACCATATAGTGACGCGCATTCGCCATCACGATGCGCGTGAAATCCGCTTCCGCTACCAGCATGGCGATTCCC
Organism: Pseudomonadota bacterium; assembly: GCA_023428515.1. The sequence continues at coordinate 2,743 of JAEYXI010000252.1, forward strand.
TCGGTCGGCACGACGATCGACTGACCCGCCATCTTGATGTGCAGACGTTGCTTGGCCGGCATGGCGGCCGGCGTTGCAGCCGGGACGTCGAGCCCCTTGCCGCCGCCGAATTCCAGCGAGCGCCGATAGTGCCGCAGCCGCTCGAGGGTCAGCGCCAAACGCTGCCGTTCGACCGGCTTCAGCAAGAAGTCGACTGCCGCGACATCGAAGGCCTGCGGCGCGCGGACGCTGTGCGCGGTCACGAACACGATGGCCGGTACAGGGTCGAGCCGATCGATGAGGCCAAAGCCATCATCGCCGCCAAGGTCGACGTCGAGGAAGATCGCGTCCGGCCGCAGAACGTGCGTTAGTTCCTGCGCCTGATCCAGCGAGCCGGCTTCGCCGACTATCTCGACGTCTTGGTGCGCCTGCATGAGCCGCTTCAGCCCTCGCCGAGCCGGCGGCTCGTCGTCAACGACGATCACGCGAAGCATGCCGATCCCCTCAACATCAGCCGTGCCACCACGTTGTCGCCGGCCTGGATTAGAGTCAGCGCATGACCCGATGGATAGTGCAGCTCCAGCCTACGGCGGATGTTGGCCAGACCAATTGCCGGACGATCGCGCTGCCCCGCTTCCAGCTTGCCGGGATTGCTGATCTCGATGACAAGGTCGGCGTCGCGACGCTCGACGGTGATGCCGACTGCAAAGCGCCTTGCCGGCGACCGCAGCCCGTGCTTCACGGCATTCTCGACCAGCGGCTGCAGAATGAGATGCGGGACGGCGATCGTTCGCGCGGCGGGGTCGACCTCGACAGAGCAATCGAGGCGCCCTTCGAACCGTAGCTCCTGGATCCGGACATAGGCGAGCATGGCCTCGATCTCGTCGGAAAGTGCACAGACGCGACGCGCTTGGTTTTCGAGCAGGTAGCGCAGATAGGCCGTGATGCGATGGATCATCTCGAGCGCCGTGGCAGGCTGCTCGGGAATTTCCATCGCGACGGTGTTCAGCACGTTAAACAGGAAGTGTGAATCGAGTTGAAGGCGCAGTTGATGAAGTTCCGCCCGCAGCGCTTCTTCCCGGGCCTTGTGGCGCTGACTTCGTTGCCTTCGAGCGTCGGCATCCGCCTTGATCCAGAGATAGGCAAGGGACCATCCCAGGAAGATCAAGGTATAATAGATTGCCGGGATCGCAGCGGCGTTTGCACCGTGGTTGGGTTCGATGTCCGGTCGCAGGATGTCCTTGATGCCGTTCGCGACCAGCATCTGCAACACGCCGCCTGCGATCGATAGCGCCAAGGCGACCAGAACGACCGTCAACGTGATGCCGCTTATCCTGTTGCGGAACATGCGGTGGGCAAGGGTAGTGAGCGCAAAGCCAAGCGGCTCGAGAACGGCGGTCAGCGCAAACGCGAACGCCACATCCTCGAATGTGAGAATACGGCTGATGACGGCGAACAGCGCGCCAAGGAGCCAGCCGGCGGTCTGCGCCCGCCAGAACGAGCCGAGTGCACCTAATAGAACGGTGCCTGACCCGTCGCTCCCCTGCGTCGTCTGGCTCTGCCCGTAACTTGCCTCTGCGGTCGGGCCTCCTCCCAGGTCGCTACGACGGTCGGGCTCAGCAATGGCGACCATTGACGCAGTATTTCCCTAATTTCCGTCATCCCGGATCAGAAATTGTCTCTTCACCGAGTAAATCCACCGGTTCATCGAATTGAGCGTGTCCAAGTTCGGAGACGCATCAATATTCTGGGCGGGTGTCGCCTATTCACGAGTCGCACACTCGCAGGCTAGGCATGGCGGTGCAAGTCTTATCGTCTTGCCTGGACGGATGCGATTTTTTTTAGGGGAGGCGTCACATGAGGGACGGGGTCTGCGCCGGGAATACCGCGCCAGGGTCGTCGCCCGCTCCATCCAAGTTCGGCGACCGGGCTGCGGTCCGGCCGGACTACAAGCATGACGCGCTCGGCCTGATCAACCTCAAGCTCATTCCCCATACGTTCGAAGCCAAGAATGCGGAGCGTCTCCCCGATTATCCTGAAGGGACGGAAGACCCGGACGAATACGCGGCGGAGAAAATGTTCCGGGTGCCGAAGGAGGCGCACTAGCTGCCATGCTCAACATCCTGACCGAGGTGCTCACGCAAGAAGAACTGCAGCAGATGCGGGCCCTGGTCACCGAGTCGGAGTTCGAGGATGGCAAGGCCACGGCCGGTTACCGCGCCAAGCTGGTCAAGAACAACGAGCAGCTGAAGCGCGGTGAGAAATCTGCCGAGACGTTGAAGCAGATGGTTATCACCGCGTTGTTCCGCCACGAGGGTTTTCGCGCCGTCACTTACGTGCGCAGCGTGCGCCCGCCGCTGATCAGCCGCTACAAGCCCGGCATGGAATACGGCCTGCACGTCGACGACCCGCTGATGGGCGGCGAGCGCCGTGAGCGCACCGACATCGCGCTCACCCTCTTCATCAGCGAGCCTGCGGACTACGATGGTGGCGAACTCTACTTCGAGAGCCCATGGGGCGCGCAAAAGGTCAAGCTGCCGGCTGGTTCGGCCGTGGTCTATCCGGCGCGCACGCTGCATCGCGTCATGCCGGTGACCAGGGGCGAACGGCTGGCCGCCGTCACCTGGGCGCAAAGCTATGTGCGCGACGAGCAGCATCGCGAACTGTTGTTCGAGCTCGATCGGGTGCGCGCCTTTCTACACAAGCAGGCGCCACATGCGCCGGAGACGCACCTTGCCTTCAAATGCAGCGCCAATCTTTTGCGTCTCTGGGCCGAACCCTGAGGTGAAGTCACCTGTCTCGATAACGACCGCCGCGAGGAAATCACCATGCCAGCCCTGTCCAAAGCCGAACGCGCCCGCCGAGCGCGCCTCCTCGGATCCGTGACCTTCATCGTCGGCCTGTGGCCGCTCGTCCCGGCGGCGGCTCAGACGATCACCCCATCGACCTGTCCCAGCGGTGTCCAGGCGACCCACTGCTATCAAGGCATCTACACC
>JAEYXI010000265.1 GCA_023428515.1 Pseudomonadota bacterium
GCTCGGGTTGAAGGAACTGGCGCGATGAATTCCCCTCTTGTAGCCGCCGAACAACGCGACGATGATTCCGCGGATGCGCATCTGCGTCCGCAGCGGCTTGCGGAATTCATCGGCCAGCAGCAGGCGCGCGCGAATCTTTCTGTCTTCATCGAGGCAGCGAAATCGCGCAAGGAAGCACTCGATCATGTGCTGCTCGTCGGTCCGCCGGGTCTCGGCAAGACCACGCTCGCGCAGATCGTGGCGCGTGAGCTTGGCGTGAACTTCCGCGCGACTTCGGGTCCCGTAATCGCGAAGGCCGGCGATCTCGCGGCCCTGCTCACCAATCTCGAGGAGCGCGACGTTCTTTTCATCGACGAGATCCACCGGCTGAACCCGGCGGTCGAGGAAATCCTCTATCCGGCGATGGAAGATTATCAGCTCGACCTCATCATCGGCGAGGGACCGGCGGCGCGCTCGGTGAAGATCGACTTGGCGAAATTCACACTGGTCGCGGCGACGACGCGACTCGGCCTGCTGACAAACCCGCTGCGCGACCGTTTCGGCATCCCGATACGGCTGAACTTCTACACGGTCGAGGAACTGGAGCAGATCGTCCGGCGCGGCGCGCGCATCCTTGGCCTGCCGCTTGGCGACGACGGTGCCGTCGAGATCGCGAGGCGCGCGCGCGGCACGCCGCGCATTGCCGGCCGCCTGCTCAGGCGCGTACGCGACTTTGCCTCGGTCGCCGGCGTCGACCACGTTTCGAGAAAGGTAGCCGACGAAGCATTGCTTCGGCTGGAGGTCGACGCATTGGGCCTCGATCAGCTCGACCGGCGCTATCTGTCGATGATCGCCAGCAATTTCGGCGGCGGGCCGGTCGGCATCGAGACGATCGCGGCGGGGCTTTCCGAACCGCGCGACGCCATCGAGGACATCATCGAACCATACCTCATCCAGCAGGGTTTCATCCAGCGCACGCCGCGCGGCCGCATGCTGACCGCGAATGCCTGGCGCCATCTCGGGCTGGAGGCGCCGAAGGACCTAGCGCAGCGGCAGATCAATCTTTTCCAGGAAGAGGACTGAGGTGAGCGAGGAAGAAGCGCTCGCCTCCGGCCTGTCGGGCGAGCTTACCCCCGCCGGCCATCGCCTGCTGGCGCGCGTCTACTACGCCGACACCGACTTCTCCGGCGTGGTCTATCACGCGCGCTACCTGGAATTCCTGGAACGCGGCCGCTCCGACTATCTCAGGCTCGCCGGGGTGCGCCACACCGAGCTTCTCGAAGGCCAACGCGGCGAGAAGATCGTCTGGATCGTGCGGCGCATGGAGATCGACTTCGTCAGGCCCGCGCGCATGGACGACGTTCTTGTCATCGACACCCGCACGGAAAGGATTTCCGGCGCCCGCATCTTCATGGCGCAGGAAATCCGCCGCGGCGAGGAAGTGCTGATCACTGCCAAGGTCGAAGCCGCCATCATCGGCGAGAACGGACGACCCAAGCGGTTTCCTCCGGAATGGATCGCCGCTTTCATGCCGGGCGGCTCCTGAACCTGCCGCGTTATTGCGGCCTTATGTCCTAACCCATCCTTAACCATAACGGTTCATGAAGAAGTCCATGAGGATTGGATGGGAATCCACGCGCCTTCCTTTCACCAATATTTGCCCCGAAAAGGCCGCGAACGGCGCATTTTGGGGCTTCCGGAAGCATCGCGCGACGGATCAACGGGATACATGCGTCAGGGGCCAGCCGCGAGCCACGCCCGGAAATCTTTAAGGACCTCTCTATGGAAAATCTTCCTCTCGCCGAGCCCGGCGTTCAATTGTCAATATGGCACCTGTTCGCGCAGGCGGGCTGGGTCGTCAAACTGGTGATGATCGGCCTGCTCGCCGCTTCGGTCTGGACCTGGGCGATCGTCGTCGACAAGCTGATCGCCTATGCCCGCATGCGCAGCGCGCTCAACCGCTTCGAGCAGGTCTTCTGGTCCGGTCAGTCGCTCGAGGAACTCTATAAGACCCTGTCGGACCGCAAGACCGCAGGCATGGGCTCGATCTTCGTCGCCGCCATGCGCGAATGGAAGAAGAGCTTCGAGAAGGGCGCCAAGTCGCCGCTCGGACTGCAGACACGCATCGACAAGGCGATGGATCTGGCGCTGACGCGCGAGATGGAAAGGCTCGAGGGCCGGCTCGGCTTCCTCGCCACGATCGGTTCGGCCGCGCCCTTTATCGGCCTGTTCGGCACGGTGGTCGGCATCATGACCTCGTTCCAGGCGATCGCCGGTTCGAAGCAGACCAGCCTCGCCGTGGTCGCGCCCGGCATTGCCGAGGCGCTGCTGGCAACCGCTATCGGCCTGCTCGCCGCCATCCCCGCCGTCATCGCCTACAACAAGCTGTCGTCGGACGCTGGCAAGATCGCGGTGAGGATGGAGGGCTTCGCCGATGAATTCTCCGCCATACTCTCGCGGCAAATCGATGAAAAAGTCGCGCCGAAGGCTTGAGGACTAGATAATGGGAATGTCTGTAGGGACCGCCGGCGGGCGCGGCGGACGGGGACACAGGCGGCGCGGGCGCCATCACGGCCTGATGTCCGAGATAAACGTGACGCCGTTCGTCGACGTCATGCTGGTGCTGCTGATCATCTTCATGGTGGCGGCGCCGCTGCTCACGGTCGGCGTGCCGATCGACCTGCCCGAGACCAGGGCGAGCGCGATGAATCCGGAAACGCAGCCGATCACCATCTCGGGCAACCAGAATGGCCAGATCTACCTGCAAGAGACGGAGATCCCGCTCGAGGAAGTCGTCGCCAAGCTCAACGCCATCGCCACGACCGGTTACGAGGAGCGCATCTACGTGCGCGGCGACAAGACGACCAATTACGGCATCGTCATGCAGGTCATGGCTCGTATCCAGGCGGCTGGCTACACCAAGATCGGCCTCGTCACCCTGCAGGAACAGGACGATACCTGAAGCATGAGGACCGGTCTCACGACATCGGTGGTGTTGCATGCGGCCGTGCTCGGCTTCGGGCTGATTTCGCTGTCGGCCCCAAAGCCGTTCGAGGTCATGGATATGGAGGCGCTGCCGGTCGATCTCGTACCGGTGGAATCGATCACCCAGATCCAGGAAGGCGACAAGAAGGCCGAGGTCAACGAGAAGCCGACGCCGAAGCCGACCGAGAAGACCGAAACGATACCCGACGCTCAGAAGGTCGGCGAGAACAAGGTCGATACCGACAAGAAGGCGACCCCTGAGGTGCGGCCGAAGGAAGTCGAGGCGGCGGCGATGCCCAAGGAGACGCCGAAGCCCGAGCCCAAGCCTATCGAGCAGCCGAAACCCGACCCGGTCGTCGAGGAGCCGAAGGCAGCAGCCGTGCCGGCGACCGAAATGACGCCGCAGCCGGAGCCGAAGCAGGAGGTCAAGCCCGACCCGGTGAGTAAGGCGATCGCCGCCAATGAGACGGCCGAAGACGCCGTCAAGCTGCCGACCGAAGCGCCGGCGCCGCAAGCCAGGCCGAAGCCGCCGCAGGCGCAGACCGCAAAGACGCCCGAGCGCAAGGAAGCCGAGAAGCCGACCAAGCAGGCGGCCTCCAAGCCGAAGTCGCAGGAAAAGGAATTCGACGCCGACGAGGTCGCCGCCCTCCTCAACAAGGAGAAGGCGTCAGGCGGCGGCGCCAAGCGTTCGACCGAGACGGCGTCGCTCGGCGGCGACAAGTCGACGGGCGGCACCAAGCTGTCGCAGAGCGAGATGGATGCGCTGCGCGGCCAGGTGCAGCGTTGCTGGAACATACCCGCCGGCGCTGCCGACGCCGGCAATTTGCGCGTCTCCGTCCAG
>JAEYXI010000028.1 GCA_023428515.1 Pseudomonadota bacterium
TATGAGGCCGCCGAGATCGAACTGGAAAAGCCGGCTTCCTTGCGGGTCGAGACCCGTCAGCCGGTGACGGCCGCAACCGAGACAGTGTCGCCGACGCCAGCGCCGGCCAAGCCGAAGCGCAGCCGCCGCACGCTGATCATGCTTGCCGTGCCGCTCCTGCTCGCCGCCGGCGGCAGCTATGTCTGGCTGACGGGCGGCCGCTACCAGGAGACGGAGAACGCAAACCTTCGCCAGGCGAGGGTGACGGTCTCCGCCGAGGCCGCCGGCCGCATCGTCGAGGTGGATATCGCCGACAACGCGGCCGTGAAGGCCGGCGACAAGCTGTTCGTGGTCGACCCGGAACCCTATCGCATCGCGCTGTCGCAGGCTGACGCATCGCTCGCGGCTGCCCGGCTGAACGTCGAGCAGCTTCGCGCCGCCTACGGCCAGGCCGTGGCGCAGGAGCGGGTGGCCGCAAGCGAGGTGACCTACCTCAAGTCGCAGTACGACCGCGCCGCCGATCTCGCCAAGAAGGGCATCAACGCTCAGGCCTCGCTCGACGAGGCGCAGCGTGACCTGCAGCGCGCCGAGGAGCAGCACAGGGCCGCGGTGCAAGGCATCGAGAGCGCCCGCGCGGCCCTTGGCGGAGATCCGGACATCCAGACCGACCAGCATCCGACCGTGCTGGCCGCGCAGTCGGCCCGCGACAAGGCCGCCTTCGACCTCGCACAGACGACGGTCGTCGCGCCGGCCGACGGCGTGATCAGCCAGGCATCTTCCTTCAAGGTCGGACAGTTCGTGGCCACCGGCACGCCGCTGTTTAGCCTCGTAGAGACCGGCGACACCTGGGTCGAGGCGAACTTCAAGGAAACGCAGCTCACCCACATGAAGCCTGGTCAGTCGGCCGAGGTGACGCTCGATACCTATCCCGGCCGGCCGTTCAAGGCGACGATCGAGAGCATCGGCGCGGGCACGGGTGCGGAATTCTCGTTGCTGCCGGCGCAGAACGCTACCGGCAACTGGGTGAAGGTGACGCAGCGCATTCCGGTCAGGCTGAAGCTCGACACCGAAGGCAATGACCTGCCCGTGCGGACCGGCATGAGTGCGACCGTGGAGGTCGACACAGAAGTCTCCCACAGCTTCGCCAGCCTGTTCGGCTCCGCGAACGCCGCGGAATAAGAACGGGGAGCCCGCCGGGCTCCCCTGAAAGACAAAGCCATGTTCGAAGTTAGGGCGATTGACCCTCACAACGTGCCGCATCGCGGGCTGATCACCATTGCGATCATGCTCGCGACGATCATGCAGGTGCTCGACACCACGATCGCCAACGTCGCGCTGCCGACGATGACCGGCGACCTCGGTGCGTCGCCCGACACGATCAACTGGGTGCTGACCTCCTATATCGTCGCGGCGGCGATCATGACGCCGGTCACCGGCTGGCTGTCCGATCGGTTCGGACGCAAGGAACTGTTCCTGATCGCGGTGATCGGCTTCACGGTCATGTCGATGCTGTGCGGCGTGTCGTGGAGCCTGGAGAGCATGGTGGCTTTCCGCGTGCTGCAGGGCGTCTTCGGCGCGGCGATCGTGCCGCTGTCGCAGACCTTCCTGCTCGACATCAATCCGAAGGAACGCCATGGCTCGGCGATGGCGCTGTGGGGCGCCGGCATCATGGTCGGGCCGATCATCGGGCCGACGCTCGGCGGCTGGCTGACCGAAAGCTTCAACTGGCGCTGGGTGTTCTTCATCAACCTGCCGGTCGGCATCATTGCCGTTGCGGGCATGCTGGTCTACCTGCCTGCGATCGGCAAGCGGCTGCGCGGCTTCGACTTCTTCGGCTTCGCCATGCTGTCGCTCGGCGTCGGCGCACTGCAGCTAATGCTCGACCGCGGAGCGGAGGTCGACTGGTTCTCTGCCGCCGAGATCTGGATCGAGTTCGGCCTGGCCATCACCGGCTTCTGGATATTCATCGTTCATACGATGACGGCGGAGCACCCATTCATCGATCCGAAGATCTTCATCGACCGCAATTTCGCGACGGGGCTGGTCTTCATCTTCGTGATCGGCATCATCCTCCTGGCGAGCCTGGCGCTGCTGCCGCCGATGCTGTCGCGCATCTTCGACTATCCGACCATCACGACTGGCGTCATCATGGCGCCGCGCGGCGTCGGTACGATGGTGTCGATGATCGTCGTCGGCCGCATCATCCACCGGGTCGACCCGCGCCACCTGGTGGTGCTCGGCCTCTGCCTGACAGCCTATTCGCTCTATGTGATGACCGGGTTCACGCCGCAGATGGACAGCTACCTGATCATCGAGACGGGCATCGTGCAGGGACTGGGCCTGGGGCTGGTCTTCGTGCCGCTCTCGACGGTCGCGTTCGCGACGCTCGACCCGCGCTTCAGGACCGACGCGGCTAGCCTGTTCAGCCTGGTGCGCAACCTCGGCTCGTCGATCGGCATTTCGATCGTGACGGTGGTGCTTTCGCGCAACATCCAGATCAACCACGCCGAGCTCAGCGCGGCGATGACGCCGTTCAACCAGAACCTGATCGAAGCCATGCCCGGCGCCGCGGCAGGCGATCCGGCCGCGCTGATGAAGATGGACGGGCTGGTGAACATCCAGGCGCTGATGATCTCCTATGTGGACGACTTCAAGCTGATGATGATCGTCACGCTCTGCGCGCTGCCGCTGGTGTTCCTGCTGAAGAAGCCCAACCACGCGCCGGCACCGGCTGAAGCCGCCGTCATGGAGTAGGCCAAGTCTTCGTTATCGAGGGAAACCGGTTCCCGTCCGGATAATTCTAGCGCTGCGCCTCTGTCGCCATGCGCAGCGCAAGGCCGGCCAGAA
>JAEYXI010000338.1 GCA_023428515.1 Pseudomonadota bacterium
GTGTTGGGAGCTCCCAACACTGTCGGCCGGTGAGCGGAAGAGCCGGACGCAAGACCATTAGACCTACTCATTGCGCACGCCCCCAGGCGGCCTTGATCAACCCTTCGATCTCGGCATTTACGGCGTCTAGGGCTTCCATCGCTCGATCATAGGTGGATCGCGTGAGGTTCTCCCGCCCGATCTCATAGAGCGTCTGCTTGGTCAGGCCGGCATCGGAGATGGCGGCGGACTTCACCATCGGGTTGGTCAGGACATAATCGTCGAACAGGTTGCGGAGCAGGGCGGCTACCTTGGTCTGCGGCGCATCCTGCGGCTCGAACCGGGTGAACAGGTAGCGGAGGAAGTCATACTTCAGCTCGCCGCCTGCCTCACGAACTACCCCGAGAAGGTCGCGCGTCATAAGCAGGAACTGGCTCATCGAGGCGATATCGAGCATCTGCGGATGCACCGTGACGATCATCGCAGTGGCGGCGCACAGACCGCTCAACGTGAGAAAACCAAGCTGGGGCGGGCAGTCGATAACAACCACGTCGTACCGGTCGGCAACCTCGTCAAACGCCGCAGCGACACGTGTGAAAAAGAGATCCTCAGGTGAGCGATCGGTCGCCACCAGAGCCTTCGGCGTTGTGTGCTCGAACTCCATCAGTTCGAGATTACCCGGCACCAAATCGAGACCGTCGAAATAGGTTGACCGGATGACATCTTGCAGAGGCCTGCGTGCCGCGTCGTAGCGAATAGCGGCATAAAGCGTCTCGTTCGCCAAAACGTCGGTCTCGGGCATTATGCCCAGCAGAGCGGAAAGACTAGCCTGCGGGTCGAGGTCGACCGCCAGCACGCGGTATCCCTGCAGTGCGAGATATTGCGCCAGGTGGGCTGAAGTGGTGGTCTTTCCCGAGCCCCCCTTGAAATTGGTTACGGCGAGCACCTGAAGGTGTTCGCCTACGCGTCGGTGCGGGACAAACTCGACGCCCTCCCGTCCGCGGGTTGAACCGGCCAGGAGATGGCGAACCTTGTTGATCTGGCCGAGAGTGTAGAGGCGCCGCCCGTTGCTGGACGTTTCTGGCATGGGGCCTTCGCCCGCTAGCGTCATCTTCCGCAGGGTCGAATCGGAAACACCGATTAGCCGCGCCGCTTCCCCCGAGGTAAAGCGGCGAAGAACTTTCTTTGCTGAAGGCGGAAACATCGCCTCACTCATAGCCTGGAGCTGCGAACTCAGCATCTCGGCCTGGGCGCCGATGGTCTCGTCGACCCTAGGCAGCAGTTTTCGCGCATGTTCAGCGGCGGAGTTCACGTTCGAAGCCTTCATCACGGATTTTATCAGAATACGACGATTCATCCGTGACGATACCGACGAGCCGATCCGGCGCAAGGATTTAGTGGTTAACGATTGCTTAACGTTGCCCTCCCGAGCTCGACGTATGGGTGCTCGTGAGTTGATATTGTGTGCGTTTTCCGTCAGTTACGATCTTCTCGGCGAACCGCTTTGCACCAAGCTCGCGCAGATAATTTTCGCCCAGAGCCGAACGCCTTCCTCCCTTTCGGTCTTTTCGCGGGTCTTCATCAAGAATCACCCCAGCGACTCTCCTTCCCGGGAAGGGCGACCGACGTGACCAGCGGTGAGCGTCGGTTGCTGATATGGGGGCGCCTGCTCCGATGGATCGCGCACACCCCGTTGCCGTCGATCAGGCCCAGCTTCTCGGGGCGCGCCGTAGCGAGCCAGTTTCACGTCATGTCTCCGTAAACTTTGTGGCCCGGCCGCGCCTCCCGCCTTGTTGCGAAAGGCACACGGCCGGCCCCCGAGCGGTTAGAGCGACCAGCCGCCGTCGATATTGTATGCTTGGCCGGTGGTGTAGGTGGCCCCGGCCAGATGCACTGCCAAGGCCGCGACTTCCTCCGGCTGGCCGATCCGGCCCATGGGCTGGCGAGCAATGAAGGCTTTCCGGGCAGCTTCATAGTCCTCAGTTGCGCTCAACCGCTGCTCCAGCGATGGGCTTTCGACCGTTCCCGGACAGATGGCGTTGCAGCGCACCCCGTGTGCCACATAGTCCGCCGCGACCGACTTGGTGAGGCCGATGACGGCCGCCTTGGTGAGACCGTAGATGAAGCGGTTAGGCGCGCCCTTGGCCGCCCCCACCACCGAGGCCATGTTGATGATGGCCCCCCCTCCGCGATCCAGCATCGCCGGAAGCGCGGCGCGGATGGTGCGAACCATCGAGCGGACATTGAGATCGACGGCGAAATCGAACTCGGCATCCGTCATGTCCAGCACGGTGCCCGCATGCACGAAGCCAGCGCAGTTAAACAGCACGTCCACCGGGCCAATTTCGGCGAAGGTGGCTATCACGGCCGCGTCGTCGCGCACATCGAGCCGGCGCGGCACAATGCCGGGCACCACTTCCAGCCGGCTGAGCGCCTCGGCATTGATGTCGGAAGCATAGACACGGGCCCCGGCGGCGGCGAAGGCGAGCGCGCTCGCCCTGCCAATGCCTTGGGCAGCGGCGGTGATAAAAACCGTACGATTGCGGACCCATTCACTCATGCGACGGCACTTCCGCGCTAGACGGCGACGGTCGCATCGTAGAGGGCGCGGCTCACGCAGTCACGCGTGTTGCCGCTTTCGAGATAGCCAAGCGCGGTGCGCGCGGATTACTTCCGCGTGGCGCCACTGACGACCCCGAGATCTGCAGCGCTCTCGGTCCGCGCCGGCAAGGAGGCGCCGGCCCATCCCCAAAAGAAGCTCGCATATGCTCAAAAACTGTCAGGGGAGACCGGGATGGATCTGCCTAAAGCGGCGCGGCTGATGCGGTCGCTCTTTACAAATGGATCGACGCGGCGCGCTCGGCCAGCGGAAAGGATCTCGCGTCGCCGAAACAGCGCGACTGGATTGCAAAGCTGGCAGGGGAGGGGCCAGGCCGACGCGCGGCTACCCCGACCGGATCGGGCCATCGACGCACAAGCGTTTCTCGACAAGGCGGCGCCGCTGATCGCGGCGCGCGCGTGGCGGATTACTCGCCTCTTACCGCGCAGCGTCTTGTTGATCTTCCAAAGCAGCATTGAGCGCACATAGACCCCGCTGGCCTTAGCGGTGCCAGCCTGGGCCGACGAGACCGATGTCAATCAGGGACCGCAGCAGCCGGGTAATTAAGCGCCGGGAGAAAGGCCGCCTGCATCAGTCGACGGCTGGCGCCGCTTTGCCTTCCAACAGCGCAATAATAGCGTGCGTCCGAACTGTCGGCGGTTCAGTTGGCGCGAACGACAAAGTGACTTAGTGACCGACACTATGCGCTTTCACGCTCTATGATCTCGAATCCGACATTGATGATTTTCTCCGCGACCTCTTCGCTCCTGAGGCGAGAGAGCAGAAGCTGCGCCGCGCGCCTGCCGATTTCGCCGCGCCGCACACGCACGGTCGTCAGTGGAGGCACTGTCTGAGCCGCGACGATGTGGTCGTCGAAACCGGCTATAGCGATATCTGTCGGGACACGCCATCCTTGGCGTTGGCATTCATAGAGAGCCCCCGCCGCCCATACATCGCCGGCAAAAAAGATCGCGTCGAGGTCCGGTTCGACCGCTCTGAGATGAAGCAGAGCTTGAGCGCCCTCCTGGTATCCAAGCGTGAGGTCCAGGATCAGTTCGCTTCGAACGGGTATCCGTGCCTCTTTCAGTGCGGCGCTGTAGCCCCGTTGCCGTTCCTGAGCGCGGTCATTGAGCCGGGTCTCACGGCCGACAAAGGCGATCTTCCGATGTCCACGGCTTAGAAGATGGCTCGTCATCGCCTTGGCCGCGGCAAAGTTCGAGTAGGCGACGACCATGTCGACGGCCCCTTCCGCACGCGACAGATCTCCTGATTCGACCACCGGAATCGCCACGCGCTGCAGCATGGCATGAGCGGCAGCCGGCATTTTGCTTCCGTGTATGAACAGGGCGTCCGGACGGCGGGCGAGGAATGTCGAGATCAGTGACTCCGTTTCGGATTCGTCTTCTCCCGTCCTGCCGAGCAGAAGGTGAAATCCCTCCTCGCGAAACTCGTCGCTCATGCTTTCGATCGTCTCGCTGAACACGGGGTTCCCGATGGTCGGCACGATGGCGGCAACCACGTTGGTTCTCCGCGAGGCGAGGCTGCCCGCGACGAGGTTCGGCACGTAGCCGATCTCGGCGATCGCGCGCATCACACGCTGACGCGTTTCCTCGGAAACGGATTTCGGCTCGTTGAGGACCCGAGAAACCGTTGTAAGGCCGACCTTTGCCGCACGGGCAACGTCGATCATCCGGGCTGTTTCTTTCAAGCGAGGCCTCATTTTCGAATTAGACCCAATCTAGGCTGGTTGACATCGGAATGGAAGCGCTACCATATTGTTTGGAAGCGCTTCCATGAGAGTGGCGCGGAGAGGCGGTGCACGCCGCAGGGAGGAAAAAATGAAGCTTCTTAGCCTTGTCTCAGGGCTGGCTGCGGCTGTCTGCATTTCGGCCGCGACCATTCCTACGCCGGTGAAGGCCAACGAGTATATCTCATTCGGGTCCGCTAATAGCGGCACCTCGCAATATGTCTATGCGGGCATGATGATCGGTCTCGCCCGCCCCCATCTGCCCGACCTTCGTATCACCAACGAAGCGGTGAGCAGCACGACGCAGAACCTCGATCTGCTGCGGCGCGGCGAAGTGCAGATGGCGATTGTCTCGCCGGAGCGGCTCTACTACGCCGTGAACGGCCAGGGCGACTACAAGGACCAGAAGATTCCCGGCGCGATCCTGTGGGTGATGAACGACCAGGCCACGATCATGTTCGTGCGCGCCGATTCCGACATAAAGAGCTTCGCCGATCTGAAGGGCAAGCGGGTCAATCTGGGCCCGGCGGGTTCGTCCAACGAGGTCAAAAACACCAAGATTCTCGAAGCCTATGGCTATGAGCGCAAGCCCGGAACCAAATCGGATTTCACCGACCTGACGGCGGTTCGCCTGTCGCATCCTGAAGCGGCGAACGCGTTGGCCGAAGGAGCGATCGACGCTGCCATCGCCACGCAGCCCGTGCCCGATCCGTCCTTCAGTGAAGTCGGCTTCTCCCTGCCGCTTCGCTATATCGGTGTCGAAGAGGCGATGCTGCCGAAAGTCGCTGAAGTCTACCCGTGGATGTGGTCCACCAAGGTGCCGGCGGGCAGCTTCAAGGGGCAGGACGCGGATCTCGTGACGATCGGCGACCGCAACTACGTGATCGGGCACGCGACGAATCTGTCAGAAAAGGCCGCCTACGAACTCACCAAGACCTATGTGGAACAGCTGCTGCCGGAAATGGCGAAGCAGGTGAACTATCTCGGCCCCTACGCCGCCGACCCGAATCTGCTGGCCGGCCCGTGGCCGGTGGCCGGTCATCCGGGCGCGCTCAAATACTATGCCGAGCGCGGCATCACCCCGC
>JAEYXI010000473.1 GCA_023428515.1 Pseudomonadota bacterium
GTCGCGGAGAATTCGGGCGGCGTGCACTGCCTGAAATACGGACTGACCGCCAACAACGTGCTCGGCATCGAGATGGTGCTGATGGACGGCGAGGTGGTGAGGCTTGGCGGCAAGCATCTTGACAGCGGCGGCTACGACCTGCTCGGCGTGATGACCGGCTCCGAAGGCCTGCTTGGCGTGGTGACGGAGGTGACGGTGCGCATCCTCAAGAAGCCGGACACGGCGCGCGCCCTGCTGATCGGCTTCCCGACCTCGGAACAGGGCGGCCAGTGCGTCGCCGACATCATCGGCGCCGGCATCATTCCGGGCGGCATGGAGATGATGGACCGCCCGGCGATCAAGGCGGCGGAGGACTTCGTCCAGGTCGGTTATCCGCTCGACGTGGAAGCGCTGCTGATCGTCGAGCTCGACGGCCCCGGCGCCGAAGTCGATCACCTGATTTCCGAAGTCGAGGCGATCGCCGGCCGCAATGGCTCGACCACCTGCCGTATATCCACCTCCGAAGAGGAGCGCATGGCGTTCTGGGCGGGCCGCAAGGCGGCCTTTCCGGCGGTCGGCCGCATCTCGCCCGATTATCTGTGCATGGACGGCACGATCCCGCGCAAGGAACTGCCGAAGGTGCTGGCGGGCATGCGCGAGCTTTCGGAGAAATACCGCCTGCGGGTCGCCAACGTCTTTCACGCGGGCGATGGCAACCTGCACCCGCTCATCCTCTACGACGCCAACAAGGACGACGAGCTTGAGCGGGCGGAGGCCTTCGGCGCCGACATATTGCGCCTGTGCGTCCAGGTCGGCGGTGTGCTGACCGGCGAGCATGGCGTCGGCGTGGAAAAGCGCGACCTGATGCCGGAGATGTTTTCGGAAGACGACCTCAACCAGCAGATCAGGGTCAAATGCGCCTTCGACCCGAACCACCTGCTCAACCCCGGCAAGGTCTTTCCGCAGCTTCGCCGCTGCGCGGAACTCGGCCGCATGCATGTCTCCGGGGGCAAGCTGCCGTTTCCGAGCATTCCGAGGTTCTGATGGCGATGGGCACGGCGCCAACGCTTTCCCTCCCCCTCGAGGGGAGGGTGACCGCGAAGCGGTCCGGTGGGATCCCCTCCGCTCGGCTCTGCGTGGGTTTACCGCCGAGCACTGCCGCAGCGACCCCCTCTGACTGCTTCGCAGCCATCTCCCCCTCGAGGGGGGAGAAAAGGCAGCGCGCATGACCACCTTCCTTCCCTTCACCGCGGCCGACGTCGCCACCGCTGTCGAATGGGCGATCTCGGAAGCGGCGCGGGTCGAGATTGTCGGGCATGGCTCGAAGCGCGGTATAGGACGCCCCTCGCAATGCGAGCATGCGATCGATCTGTCCGCCATGTCGGGCGTCACGCTCTACGAGCCGGAGGAACTGGTGCTGTCCGCCAAGGCCGGCACGCCGGTCGCCGACATCGAGCGGCTGCTTGCCCAGAACGGGCAGGAGCTCGCCTTCGAGCCGATGGACTGCTCGCGGCTGTTCAACCACGATACGCGCGGCGGCAAGGGCGGCACGATCGGCGGAGCGATTGCCGCGAACCTTTCAGGACCACGCCGGCTGAAAGCGGGCGCAGCGCGAGATCACATATTGGGCGTCAGCGTCGTGTCGGGACGCGGCGAGACCTTCAAGTCGGGCGGGCGCGTGGTGAAGAACGTCACCGGCTACGACCTTTCCAAGCTGATGACGGGATCGTGGGGCACGCTCGGCGTGCTCACCGACGTGACGATCAAGGTGCTGCCTGCTGCCGAGACCGAGACGACGCTGGCGATCCGCGGGTTGACTGACGAGGACGCGACCGCGGCGATGGCGCTGGCGATGGGGTCGAGCGCCGAGGTTTCGGCGGCGGCCCACCTGCCCTACGGCCTGACCGAGCGCGTGGCGAGCGACATGCGCGGCGCGGACGCGGCAACGCTACTGCGCGTCGAAGGTTTCGGGCCTTCGGTGGCATGGCGCGTGGAATTGCTGAAGGGCCTGCTGAAGAACGCCGGCCCGATCGAAGAGATGACGGGCTCGGGCTCGAAAACGCTGTGGCGCGACATACGGGACTGCACGCCCTTCGCCGACGGAACACAACGCCCGGTCTGGCGTGTATCGATGGCGCCGTCAGAGGCCCACAAGATGGTGATGGCATTGCGCGTCGAGGCCGGAGCCGAGGCTTTCTACGACTGGCAGGGCGGGCTCGTCTGGCTGCGCATGGAGGCGGAGCCGGAAGGCGATACTCTGCGCAGATCGATCCGCCAGTTCGGCGGCGGCCATGCGACGCTGGTGCGGGCGAGCCCCGCCTGGCGCGCGGCGGTGCCCGTATTCGAGCCGCAGCCGGCCTCGCTCGCCGCGCTGTCGGCGCGGCTGAAGGCCGAATTCGACCCGAAGGGCCTGCTCAATCCCGGGAGAATGGCAGCGGCCGCCGACTCTGCTACGCTCGGCCAGGAAACGGAGGAGAATGCGTCATGACCGATACACCGCCCCCCGCAGCACCTCGCCAGACCGACCGCTGGCTCGAGCCCGGCCAGACGAATGCGCTGGTCGTCTACATCCTCTATCTCGCCGGACTGGTCATCGGCATTAGCGGCCTCGTCGGGCTGGTGATCGCCTACATCAATCGCGGCAAGGCCGGCGGCTTCGTCGAGACGCACTACACTTGGCAGATCCGGACCTTCTGGATCGGGCTGCTCTATGCGCTGATCTCGGCGGTGCTGATGTTCCTCGCCATCGGCTTTATCCTGCTGTTCGCAGTCGCGGTGTGGTTCATCGTGCGGGTGGTCATCGGCATCCAGACCCTGCAGCGCGGCGAGCCTATCAAGAACCCAGAGAGCTGGCTGATCTAGCCAAGGACAGCGCCCGCGTGCAAACCACCTTCACCGCCGAGCAGCTCGCCGATCCGCATGTCGAGGAATCGGAAAAGATCCTGCGCAAATGCGTGCATTGCGGCTTCTGCACGGCGACCTGTCCGACCTATGTGACGCTCGGCAATGAACTCGACAGCCCGCGCGGGCGCATCTACCTGATCAAGGACATGCTGGAGAACGGGCGGGCGGCGGACGAGCAGATCGTCACCCATATCGACCGTTGCCTGTCCTGCCTGTCCTGCATGACGACATGCCCGTCCGGCGTGAACTATATGCATCTCGTCGACCATGCGCGGGTGCATATCGAGAAGACCTACAAGCGGCCCTTCGCCAACCGGACGATCCGCGCGATGCTGGCGGCCGTGCTGCCCTACCCCGGCCGTTTCCGCACGGCTCTGATGCTGGCGAAGCTCGGGCGGCCGTTTGCCGGATTGTTCGAACGGATGCCTGCGCTGAAGCCGCTGTCGGCCATGCTGAAGCTCGCGCCTGCTTCAGTGCCCCGGCGTTCGCGCAACTCTTCGCCGGGCGTGCATGCCGCCGTCGGCGCGCGGAAAAAGCGCGTCGCGCTGCTGACGGGCTGCGCGCAGGCCGTGCTCGAGCCCGGCATCAACGACGCGACTATCTCGCTGCTCAACCGGTTGGGCGTAGAGGTCGTGGTCCCGAAAGGCGAGACCTGCTGCGGATCGCTAACCCACCACATGGGCCACGAGGATGCCGCACTCGCCTCTGCGCGGCAGAATATCGATGTGTGGACGCATGCGATCGAGAAAGGTGGGCTCGACGCGATCATCATCACCGCTTCCGGCTGCGGCACGACGATCAAGGACTACGGCTTCATGCTCAGGCTCGATCCGGCCTATGCCGAGAAAGCGGCACGGGTTTCGGCACTTGCCAGGGACGTGACGGAATTCCTCGCCACGCTCGACCTGCCGCAACCCGCGCACAAGCCCGACCTCACCGTCGCCTACCACTCGGCCTGCTCGATGCAGCACGGCCAGAAGATCACGCGCCAGCCCAAGGAGTTGCTTGCGAAGGCCGGCTTCACCGTGAAGGAGCCGCGCGAAGGACATCTATGCTGCGGCTCGGCCGGCACCTACAACATCATGCAGCCGGAGATTTCCGCGCGGCTGTTGGAACGCAAGGTGAGGAACATCGAGGCGACGGGGGCCGCGCTCGTCGCCTCCGGCAACATAGGCTGCATCACGCAGATCGCCTCGGCGGCGAAGCTGCCCGTGGTGCACACGGTCGAACTGCTCGACTGGGCCTATGGCGGGAAGAAGCCGGCGGGACTTCGCACGATCGCCTAGCGCAAAAAAGAAAGGGCGGGCGGCTGTTTTTGTCGCCGCTCCGCCCTTTGCCGGCAGGCCAGCGCCCCCGCGCGCGGCCCGTCCCCCGACCTCTGGATTCAATATGCTGGGATTGTCCCTGCCCCGATTGCCCGGGCGGTTCTTACATCACCACGACCTTGGTGCCAACGCCGACCCGCTCGTAGAGCTCGACGACATCCTCGTTGCGCATGCGGATGCAGCCGGACGAGACGGCCTGGCCGATCGTCCAGGGCTGGTTGGTGCCGTGGATGCGGTAGAGCGTCGAGCCCAGATAGAGCGCGCGTGCGCCGAGCGGATTTTCCGGACCGCCGGGCATATGGGCCGGCAAGACGCGCCCCTTGGCGCGCTCGCGCGCGATCATCTCGGCCGGCGGACGCCAGTCGGGCCATTCGGCCTTGCGCGTGACCTTGTGCGAGCCGGCCCACTCGAAGCCGGGCTTGCCGGTGCCGACGCCATAACGCCGCGCCATGCCGCCAGCCTCGACCAGGAAAAGGAAGTTCTGGGTGGTGTCGATGATGATCGTGCCGGGCGCTTCGGTGCCGTCATAGGCGACTTCCTGCGGCAGGTAGATCGGGTTCATCTCGCGGCGGACGGCGCGCTTTTCCTGCGGCGCGACGGCGGCGGTCTGCACCCTATCGGGGCTGCCCATCAGGCGGCGCACGCTGCGGCGAGCCTCGACCTCGTTCGGGAAGGCCTTGTGCTTCTTCTTCAGGAGAACCTTGCCCGGCGCATGGCCGAGTTGCATGACCCATGGCGCGGAAAGATCGGGGCTCACCACGACCGGCGGCCGCTCGGCATAACGATCATTGGCGGAAGCGGGCTGGACCGAAGCCGCGGCAAGCGCCGCGCCGGCAATCAGAAGAACTCTTTTCATGTCACGCAACTCTCGACTGGTCTTGTGACGAGGTCCCCCCTCGCCTTGCCCGCCATGTTGGGGTCGAGCGGCAACCGAATGGTGAATCGGAAATGCTTCGGATGCGCGTTTGTCAGTAAACCTTTTGGTGTGGTTACCGGGCGGTTCAGGAATCTGGTAAAGGCTCCGTAAAAGATCGAACGAGGCGTGAAGAATGGCGGAAGCAGGATTGGTCGAGGGGCCCGACGGCGTCATCCGCTGCGCCTGGCACGGCAACCTGCCTGACTATCTCGCCTATCACGACCGTGAGTGGGGACGGCCGGTGGCCGACGACATCAGGCTGTTCGAAAAGATCTGCCTGGAAGGATTCCAGTCCGGCCTCTCCTGGCTGACCATCCTCAGGAAGCGCGAGAATTTCCGCGCCGCCTTCGCCGGTTTCGATTTCAACAAGGTCGCTGATTTCGACGAAGCGGACGTCGAGCGGCTGCTCGGGGATGCCGGCATCATCCGCCATCGCGGCAAGATCGTCTCGACGATCAACAACGCCCGCCGCGCGCAGGAGATGGTGGCGGGGGCAGGTTCGCTCGCGGCATGGTTCTGGCAGTTCGAGCCTGGTCCGAAGGAGCGGCCGACAAAGGTGGACCTCGCGCATTTGCGGGCCAATCCGACCACCGCCGTTTCGGTGCGCATCTCCAAGGAGCTGAAGAAGCGCGGCTGGAGCTTCGTCGGGCCGACGACGGTCTATGCGTTCATGCAGGCGATGGGGCTAGTCAACGACCACATCGAGGGATGCTATTGCCGGGCGGAAATCGAGAGAGAGCGCAAGGCGTTCAAGCGCCCCGGCTGAGCGACGTCAGACCACGCGGCTGGACAGGCCAATGATCACCACGGCGACGATCGCCACAACCGGGTAGATCACAAGCAGGCCAGTGACGAGGGCGTCCGACATGGTCATCCTCGGGGCGGACCCTTGCGACGGCGACGCCTCGAACGGGCCCGCTGCGACGCGCACGGCCGTCCGGGCCGCACCGTCGGCGGCCTTCAGGCCGATCGCGTAGCTTGCCGTATTGTCCTGTCCGCGCGCCATGAGTCGTGCCTCGAAAGCTTATGGCGTGCGTTATCGCGACGGATTGTGACCGGACAATGCCGCTTTGGTGGCGCAACTGTTTCAAATTCAGGCATTTTCTGTTGCAGACCGGGCATCGTCCGCACGCCGGGCGCCACGCCTAATCGTACCGACCCAGGCGCGCGCGATGGCAAGGCCGACGGCGTCCGCCCTCGGTCCGTGGCGGGCCGCCTCCTCGTCGTGGCGGGCCGCCCAGCCCGGCTGGTTCTCGGCGAGCAGGTCGGCAAAAACAGTGTTCCACCTGGCGACGTGCTGGCGGTCCGCCTCGAAGTGGAATTGGATGCCGTAGGCGGCGCGGCCGACGCGGAACGCCTGGTTGCCGGCCGCCTCGTTGCGCGCCAGGTGGGTGGCGCCTGCCGGCAGGGTGAACGTATCCTCGTGCCACTGGAAGATCGGAAAGTCGTCGAACGCGGCGCCGAGCACTGCGTCGGCCTTGCCTTCTTCTGTGCGCGAGACCGGCTGCCAGCCGAATTCGGGGGCAGCGCCGAGCAGATTGTCGCCGCCATAGGCGCGCGCCAGGAGCTGGCTGCCGAGGCAGATGCCGAGTACCGAGCGGCCGCCGTCGCCGAAATCGCGCATCAGGGAGAGCAATGCCGGGAAATAGGGGCTGCCTTCGTCGTCGAGCGCGTTCTGGCCGCCGCCGAGAACGACCAGCGCGTCGTGGCCGGAAGCATTTTTGGGAAGAGCCTCTCCGGAATAAGGCCGGCGAAGGTCGATTTCGGCCTCGGCTTCGGCGAGTGCGGCGCCGAGCTGGCCCAGCCCCTCATCCTCGAAATTCTGGACTACAAGCACCCGCATGATCGACCCCGCGTGACTAAGCGCGCCTGAGGGATATCATGGGATTCGAACGTCTTGGAAGGTGTTTCGCGATGCCCTTGCAGAACCGGGTCGATCCGTTCGGCGATATCCATGCAGTGGACGCGCGTGGCATGTTCACGGGAAACCGCGGCGTCATTCACGACCCGACGACCAGGACTCTGCTGAAGAGACGCTGGACGACCAAGGCCTGGATCATCTGCACATGCGAGTACAAGGGCGTGCGACGCGAGGTCATGGGCCGCAACGGCCCGAATGGCGGCGTAGGCTGGACCGAACTCTTCTTCCTCGACGAGGTGACCGCGCTGGCGGCCGGGCACCGGCCCTGTTTCCTGTGCCGGCGCGAGCAGGCTAAGGAATTCGCGGCGTGTTTCGCGAAAGGCAATGAGCTTCCATCGATCGCCGCCCCAAACATCGACAGGATCCTGCACGGCGAACGTCGCGCATCGAACGGCGCGGTCCACAAACTGACCCCAAGCGAGGCCTGGGCGTTGCCCGACGGAGCAATGGTCGCGCAGCGCGATCTGGCGTTCGCAATTCGCGGCGAATGGCTGGTCCCCTGGTTCAACGAGGGCTACGGCAGAATCCAAAGTCGGGAAGCGGTAGAGAATACCGACACGGTCCTGCTGACGCCGCCGAGCACCGTCGCCGCAATCCAGTCCGGCTACAAACCGATCTGGAGCGCGACCTTGCGGGACTTCGAAGCCAACGCCAATCTCATAGGGCCTGACGTCTGACGGGGCGGCTTGACCGCCGCTTTGCGCTGCCGCATTGCTCGGCGATGCGCGCCAATTACAAAATGCAGCGGCTTTTCGTGCCGCAAGATCTCGCGGTCGGAACGGCATTCGACGCCAGCCCGGAGCAGAGCCATTATCTCTCCAACGTCCTGCGCATGGCGGAGGGGGCGGAACTGCTCGTCTTCAACGGGCGCGACGGCGAGTGGCTTGCCAAGGTCGTCGCAAAGATGAAGAAGGCTGTGCGGCTGGAGGCAGTCGAGCAGACGCGGCCGCAGCCGGCGGCGCCCGACCTCGTCTACTGCTTCGCGCCGCTGAAGGTCGGGAGGCTGGATTATCTGGTGCAGAAGGCGGTCGAGATGGGCGCCGGCGTGCTGCAGCCCGTCATCACCCAGCATACGCAACTCGCCAAGGTGAGCATCGAGCGGCTTCAGGCCAATGCGGTGGAAGCAGCGGAGCAGTGCGGCATCCTTGCGATTCCCGAGGTGAGGGAGGCGCAGAAGTTTTCCCCACTGCTGGCCGGCTGGGACAAGGAGCGGCGGCTGATCTTCTGCGACGAGGACGCCTCCACCAACAATCCCTTGTCCGCGCTACAGGCGATCCCGGAGAAAAAGCTAGCGCTGCTGGTCGGGCCGGAAGGCGGTTTCTCCGAGGACGAGAGGCGGCAGTTGCGCGCCCTGCCCTTCGTGACGGCGATCCCGCTAGGCCCGCGCATCCTGAGGGCCGACACCGCCGCCGTCGCCGCGCTGGCGGTCATCCAGGCGACGGTCGGCGATTGGTGAGGGCGACGCAGTAAGGCGTGACGCTGCGCCGCGGCAGCGGCGCTTGCCTCAGGGTCCGACGTAGGCCCAAACCTCCATGCCGCCGCGATAGATCATCTCCAGCGAAACGTAGAGGATGACGGCCAGGCCGACATAGGCGATCCAGCGGTGACGCTGCAGCAGACGAGCGATGAAGCTGGCCGCCACGCCCATCAGGGCGATGGACAGGATCAGGCCGAACACCAGAATCTCCGGATGCTCGCGCGCCGCACCCGCGACCGCCAGCACGTTGTCGAGCGACATCGACACGTCGGCGATGACGATCTGCCAGGCCGCCTGCGCGAAAGTCTTGCGCGGTGCGCCGGCGGCAACGACGCCGTCCTTGTTGAGATCCTTTTCCGCTAGCGCTTCAGTGGCGGCTTCTTCCTCGGCGTGGGTGGTGCGAAGTTCCCTCCACATCTTCCAGCACACCCAGAGGAGCAGCACGCCGCCGGCAAGCAGGAGACCGACGATCTGCAGCAATTGCGTGGTGGCGGCGGCGAAGCCGATGCGCAGCACGGTGGCAGCGACGATACCCATCAGGATCGCCTTCGCACGCTGTTCCTTGGGCAGGCCGGCGGCCGCAAGGCCGATGACGATGGCGTTGTCACCGGCCAGCACAAGGTCGATCATGATGACCTGAAGGAGAGCGGAAAGCGCCTCCGGAGTAAAAAATTCGGACATTTGGCACCCGTTTGGCTTGGGCGCCGGCGGTTCGCGGCGATGGCGCGGGACGGTCGAGCGGAGGTTGGGTCCGCTTCGCGTCAGTCGATCATCGTCGAATGGATTTCATGAACGCCGGGCCTGGTTTGGACTTCCAGTCCGACATCACAGCTCGCTGGAGCTGCCAGAGGGGCCCGGTCTGGTGCGCCTCCTCTAGCCGCCGGGCGCGACAAGTTCAAGTGTGCGGTAGCGAGATCCCTTCGGATTGCTCAATGGCCGACCGCTCCGGCAGCGGCTTCGGCCGATATGCCCGCCAGACGACGTGGTCGCGGTCTGCGCTCAAATGGCGTTGAACCCTGGCTCAGCTTTTTTCGCTTGATAGTCTCCTGACATTTCGTCAATCAAGCGCGCGGGCGGCGTCAGGTGGCCGGGCCCCAGGGGTATTGCATGGCGCGCGACACTACGGATTTCCGGCCGATCGAGAGCATCGACGAACTCGTTGCCTATCTCGCCGAGGGCAACAAGCCGCGCGAGAAGTGGCGGATCGGCACGGAGCACGAGAAGTTCCCCTTCTATGTCGACGGCAATGCGCCGGTTCCCTATGGAGGCGAGCGCGGTATCCGCGCCATCCTCGAAGGCATGCAGGAGAAGCTCGGCTGGGACCCTATCCTGGATGCCGGACGCATCATCGGGCTGGTGGAACCGACCGGACAGGGCGCGATCTCGCTTGAGCCCGGCGGCCAGTTCGAACTGTCCGGCGCGCCGCTGGAGACGATCCACCAGACCTGCCGCGAGGGCAACGCGCATCTGGCGCAGGTGCGCGAGATCGCCGAGCCGCTGGGGGTGCGTTTCCTCGGACTCGGCGGCAGCCCGAAATGGACGCTCGCCGAGACGCCGAAGATGCCGAAGTCGCGCTACGAGATCATGACGCGCTACATGCCGAAGGTCGGTTCGAAAGGCCTCGACATGATGTACCGCACCTGCACGATCCAGGTGAACCTCGACTTCGAGAGCGAGGCCGACATGCGCCGCAAGATGCAGGTTTCTCTGAAACTGCAGCCGCTGGCGACAGCCCTGTTCGCCAATTCGCCCTTCACCGAAGGGCATCCGAACGGGCTTCTCTCCTGGCGCGGCGACATCTGGCGCGATACGGACAACCAGCGATCGGGCCTGCTGGAATTCTGCTTCTCGCCCGAGTTCGGCTTCTTCGACTATGTAGACTGGGCGCTCGACGTGCCGATGTATTTCGTCATCCGCAACGACCAGTACCACGACATGACGCGCTACACCTTCCGGCAGTTCCTGACCGGCGAGGCAAGGGGCGAACTGCCTGACGTGCAGCCCTCGATCGGCGACTGGGCGAACCATCTGTCGACGCTCTTCCCCGATGTCAGGCTGAAGCGCTTCCTGGAGATGCGCGGCGCCGACGGCGGCCCATGGCGCAGGATCTGCGCGCTGCCGGCATTCTGGGTCGGGCTGCTCTACGATGCTGAGGCGCTCGACGCGGCGGAGGCGCTGACGCGCGACTGGACCTATGAGGAGATCAGGGCCCTGCGCGACGCAGTGCCGGCACAAGGCATCGGCGCGGAGTTCCGTGGCAGGACACTGCGCGAGGTGGCGCGGGAGGTGATCGGCATTTCCCGTCTGGGACTGAAGAACCGCGACAGGAAGAACCGCGACGGCTATGACGAGACCTCGTTCCTGACCACGCTCGACGAGGTGGTTGCGCGCGGCACCACCAGCGCAGAAGAGATGCTGTCGGCCTACCACACGCGCTGGGGCGGCTCGATAGAGCCGGTCTTCCTCGAATACGCGTATTGAGGCGAGTGTAACAC
>JAEYXI010000513.1 GCA_023428515.1 Pseudomonadota bacterium
GGCCTGGATCATCGTGTTGGCTGGCATCACCTCGCCGAATACGCGACCATGCGCGCGCGAGGCGGGCTCCCATTTCGAGGCGTCCCTGAGGTAGATGCGCGTGCGCACGACATCCTCGATTGAACCACCCAGCGCGGAGATCGAGGCCGCGATCTTGTCGAGGATGTAGGTCGTCTGCGCGGCTGGGTCGCCCGGCGCCACGCAGCGGTCGCCGCCATGGGTCGCGGTGGTTCCGGAAACACGGATCGTGTCCTTTACCCGTACCGCGCGGCTGTAGCCGGCAATCGGCTCCCACACGCTACCTGACGACACGCGCGCGCGGTTGGGTCGACCGGGCACCGGCACGGCCTCGAAGACCGAGGGAATGGCGTCGAGGTGATGGCTGAGGTCGCCCGATGCGGTGAGGTAGGGCGGCTTGCGGTATTCGTCGCCGCAATCGCCGGGGATGGGTTTCGTCGCGGCGAAGGCTGCGTCGAGCCGGTCGCGGTCTTCGGCGTCTAGCGCAAAACCGAAAACCTTGAGATTGTCGTCGCGATGCTCGTTCTCGCCGAGCCGCGCGCCGATGATCGCGGCCGCCACCGCTTCATGCTCCAGCACCCAGCGCGTTGCCACGTTGGAGATTGAAACGCCGTGCTTGCGAGCGATCTCCGACGCGGCTGCCAGAATGCCCTGGAACGCCTGCCAGCTACCGGCAACGTCAATGAAGCGCTTGTATTTCGAGCGGCTCCAGTCGGGGATTTCCTCTGGTTCGGGCTTACCCAGCCATTTCTCGGACAGGAAGCCGCCGCAGAGCGTACCGTAGGCGAGCAGTTTTACGCCACGCTCCTTGCAGAGTGCCGACAATTCGCCCGCCGCGCGGCGATCCACCAGCGAAAACGACACCTGGTTGGTGGCGAGCGGAATGCCGTCCGACAGCGCGACGCGCAGATGCGCCGCGTCGAAATTGGTGACGCCGATGGCGCCGATCAGCCCTTCTTGCTGCAGCTTCGCCATTTCATGCAAAGCGTCGAGCCAGGCCGGATGCTCGAAGGTCCACCAGTGAAACTGCAGCAGATCGACTTTCTCGACGCCCAGCCGGTCGAGCCGCTCCTGCACGCCCCGGCGCACGACATCTGATGTCATCGGCCCCGGCTCCGGGCACCATTTGGTGAAGGCGAACGGCCGCTTTTCTCCCGCCGGATAGCGCGCCAGCAGCCGCCCGGTGATGATCTCGGCACTGCCGTAGTGGTCGGCCATGTCGAACGTGTCGAAGCCCGCTTTCGCATAGGCTTCGAGCGCATCGGCGCCACGCTCCGGGTCGATCGCCTCGCCCGATTTCTCGATGTCGGCCACCTGCCACAGGCCGCAGACGAGGCGGCTGATCGACAGATTTTCGGCGACCGTCGTACGATCAGGCGCTTTGGACATCAGTAGTCTTTCCATCGTTTTGCTTGCGCGCCTTGCCGAGGTGCCGTGACACGACGCGCTCTTCGCCAAGGATGCCGCGCGGGCGGAGCAGCAGGATGGCGCAGAGCGCGACGCCGATCATGACGATCTGGAGTGCCGCCGCCCGCGCCTGCTGGCCGGGCGGGAAGAGGCCGGAGACGGCGGCCGCCGACATCGCCCAGATGCCCCAGACCAGCACGGCGCCAAGGATCGCGCCCTTGTTGTTGCCGGAGCCGCCGACGATCAGCATCGCCCACACCTGGAAGGTCAGCATCGGCACGTAATTATCCGGTGCGATGAAGCCTATGAAATGGGCCTGCACCGCGCCAGCGAGCCCCATGATGCCGCCGCCGATGGCGAAAGCCTGCAGACGGAATTTCACCGCGCTTTTTCCCAGCGCGAGGGCTGCCTGCTCGTCCTCGCGGATCGCCCTGAGCACCCTGCCCCACGGGCTGCGCGCCAACCGTTCGAGCACGAGGTAGAGCACGAGCACGATACCGACCAGCACGCCGAGATTGGCGAGGCTGAAGAATAGCGGATCGCCTGCGCTCTCGGCGAAAGGACGCGGGATGAAGCCTATGCCGAACGGCCCGCCGGTGATCGGCTCGAGGTTCAGCGCGACGAGTTGCACGACAACCGCGACGCCGAAGGTGGCGATGGCGAGGTAGTCGGCGCGAAGCCTGATCGTCAATGCCCCGATCAGGAAGGAGACGAGCCCGGTAGCGAGCGCTCCACCGATCCAGCCCATCGCGATGGGCAGCCCAAAGCCGCCGAACCGGTTCGGGTCGTCGGGCGTGGTCAGCAGCGCCGAGACATAGGCGCCGATCGCGACGAAACCGGCGATGCCGACATTGAACAGGCCGGTCTGGCCCCACTGCACGTTGAGGCCGAGGCAGATGATGGCGTAGGTCAGCGCCATGGTCAGGAAGAAGGCGCCGTAGCTGAGCAGATCCGCGCTCATTCGGCCCTCCCGAATATGCCCTGCGGCCGCAACAAGAGCACCAGCACGAGGATGACGAAGGCGACCGCGGCGCGCCATTCAGCGCCGACGAACTGCACGGCGAAGGCTTCCGACAGGCCGACGATCAGGCCGGCGAGCATGGCACCCGGCACCGAGCCTATGCCGCCGAGGATCGCGGCAGCGAACAGCGGCAGCAGCAGGTCGAGGCCCATCTGTGGGCGGATCTGCACCAGAAGCCCGGCGCTGATGCCGGCTATGCAGGCGAGCGCAGCGCCAAGCAACCAGACGATGCGGATGACCTTGCGCACCTCGACGCCGACAACGCCCGCAAGCTGCGGATTTTCAGACACCGCGCGCATGGCCCGGCCGATCGCGGTGCGCGACAGGAGCAGGTGCACGGCCACGACCAGCAGCGCGGCGACGCCGAGCGACAACAACTGGTCTGATGTGGCGCGGATGCCGCCGCCGAGCGGCATGGCGATCTGCAACGCCCTGGAGAAATACATCGGTTGCGAGGTGAAGATGAATTCGAGCAGGCTGCGCAGCGTCAGCGCCGCACCAAAGCTCGCCATCACCATGATGATGACAGTGCTCTTCTGCGAGCGCAGCCGGCCGAAGAGCAGTGCATCGACGCCAAGCGCCAGGGCACCGTTCAGCGCAACGGCGATCAGCGTCGCGATCACAAGTCCCCAACCGAAGGAGAACGGGCCGATCGGGGTCGACAAGCCGCCCGCCAGCATGCCGAGCGCGGCCGCGATCACCATCGCGATATAGGCGCCCCAGGCGATGAATTCGCCATGCGCGAAATTGGCGAAACGCAGGATGGAATAGGTGAGCGTCACGCCGACGGCGCCGAGCCCGATCATCGAGCCCGCGACCAGCCCGTCCATCAGCGCCTGCGGGTTCATGGCGCGGCCTTTTTGTGGTGGCGCGCGCCGAGATAGAGCTCGCCGATCACAGGATCGCCGGCGAGGCCTTCTGCCGTGCCTTCATGCGCGACGCGGCCCTCGACCAGGATGACCGCGCGGTCGGCGATGGCGAGCGCCGCCTTCACGTTCTGCTCGACCAGCACGATGGTGACGCCGCGCGCGTTGATCTCCTTCAGCCGCGCGAAGACCTCCGTCACGATCTTCGGCGACAGGCCGGCACTGGGCTCGTCGAGGATCAGCACCGATGGTTCGACGATCAGCGCGCGCGCCACCGCCAGCATCTGCCGCTGCCCGCCCGACAGCGCGCCTGCGCGCCGCGACGGCCGCTCGGCGAGATCGGGGAACATGGCGTAAAGCGCGGCGATGCGCTCGCCACGCTTCTCCTTCGGCAATATGTCGGCCGCCAGCAGCAGGTTGTCGTGGATCGACAGCGTGGCGAAGATGTTCTCGGTCTGCGGCACGAAGGCGAGGCCATGCCCGATCTTCTCATGCGCCGGCGTCTCCGTGATATCGGTGTCGCCCAGCGCAGCCTTGCCGGAATGGACCGGCACCAGCCCCGCGATCGCCTTCACGAAGGTTGACTTTCCGGCGCCATTGGGGCCGAGGATCAGGACCAGTTCGCCCGCCGCAACTGTGAAGTCGATGCCGCGCACGATCGGTAAGTCGCGTTCATAGCCCGCGACAAGCGCCTCTGTCCGTAGCACGATCGGCGCATCGGCCATCACGCCACTCCGCCGAGATAAGCATCGACGACGGCCGGATTCCTGGCGATGTCGTCGGGCGTGCCTTCCGTCAGGAAGCGGCCGCCGGCCATGACGACGACGCGCGAGCAGAGCCGCGCGACCATCTCCATGTTGTGCTCGATCAGTAGGATCGCCGTCCCTCTCGCGTTGAGGGCGAGCACGCGGTCGATGATCAGCTCCACCAGCGTCGGGTTGACGCCCGCCGCCGGCGCGTCGAGCAGGATCGTGTCCGGATCGGCCATCAGGA
>JAEYXI010000515.1 GCA_023428515.1 Pseudomonadota bacterium
ATAATAAAAAAAAAACATTAACGGTTTTATAAAAACTTAAAAAAAAAAAAAAAAAAAAAAAAAAAAATAAATTAAAAATATACACTTTTACTGTATGGATCCTTGTGGCAATAAGCTAGTAACATTAAACTTTTATTTAGTAGTTTCCTGCTAATTGTCTAATCTTTTAAGATGTTACTGTATTCTGCCGCTTTTCGTTTACCAATAGGTTCCGAAAGTCTGCAGTACTAGTTTTAAAAGCTCTAAAGAGGTCCTAGCAGATAGTGAATGTAAAGTAAGATATTTTTACCTTACCCGGCCATGCCTTTTTTATATTTAATTCTATCCATTCTTTTTAATGGAAGATAATAACAACGACTAATAAGTAAAATAATAACAAATTAAAGAGTGCGAGAACTCTCCTTGCTTTAGTCTCCCACCTCTACCCCTTAAATCCCCGGGAATTTAAGGCACTTAGACTAAGAAAATTTAAACACGAAGTTATATTTATTTGATATATCATTAACTTTAACTTTTTCTACCTCTATTCATACCAGCTTTTATTTTATTTATTTGGTTCAACCCTGAATCTGTAAGATGGGCCTTATTTTTTATAAGTTCAGAAGCTTTACAGAAATCTTTAAAATCTAGATTCTTTTCCCCTAAAATTGGGTACTTTTCAAAGAAAGGGATTATTTTATTTGTAATATCCAAAAGATTGCTAACTACAAAATCTCCGACTTCTGAATTAGATTTAGGGTAATAACGTCCACAATTTAAATATATTTCTAGTATTTTCATTAACTCTTCATCCCTGTTATGTTGAGTTACTTGAAATCTAGATCAAGTACGGAAACCTACTTTATTACTTGCTGATTTTGCAACGTGAATACTAAAACATCCTTCTCCACTCACAAAACCTGCGAGTCAGTTGGGATCTCGTATACTAGGGGTATCTACGACAGGTCTTAATACAGGAACAACGTTAGGGAAAGCATCTTGTAATTCTTCACTGAGACCTTTATTCATTGAGGCTTTTATATTAACAATTTTTAATAAACCTTCAGGAGTAAGATGTTCTTGACGACCCATTAAATCCAAAACTTCTTTAAACAATTTAAAATCCGCTTGCTTTTTTGTTATTAAAGGGTAATTATTTAAATGATCTAATAATATTGCTAAATCTCTAGAATAAATTTTAAGGCTAACTTTATTATCTGTAATTCTAATATTACCTACCCCGCCTAATGTTGTTTGTATTCCTTCTAAAAGTGCTTTATCTTTTAGATGTAAATGGACTTCAAAAACAGCTCTGACATATCACCCCGTTTTAACGTTATTACTTTTGTATACAATTAAGTAGAATGAGGCTTCTGCGTCTAAAAATCCGGTCAAGAATCAAGGATTCATTTGTGATAAAGATGAGTAGTAACGACGTGTAACAGCTTTACGAGCTGTTGCTGTAAATGTAGTAAACAAAGCAGAGGAACTTATTCGACGGGGGGCGGAACTTATTCAGCTACGCTGATTAATGGAATGTCCCACATACATATGTTTACCGTCTAAAGTTTCTCATATGTAGACACCTTTTTGGTTTTTAGATACTTCAAGTACAATATCCCTATTATTAAAAGGATCATCTACTAATACTTTAACATAATTGTGTTTTTTACCTTTACCGTTTTCGTGTGGGTTATCCTCATTATCACGATTTTTGTTCTCATTATTGTAACCTTTATTATTGTTATCACATTCACTTATTAAGGATGAGTTGTTATTATCACTATTTACCATTTTTTTTTCAGAAAAAAAGGTAATAGGTTGCGATTTTAATATAAAATATTTTTCGACCATAAAGAAAATCATTAGAAGAGCATGAGCTGTAACGATACTATTATATAATTGATTATCAGCTATATATTGAACACCCGGTCCACTCAATTCCATTCTAATTAAGACAGAAAAAGCTGTCCCCAGTAACCCCGAAAATAGTGAAAAGATCAAATACAACGTACCTATATCTTTAGCATTAGTTGATAAAAACCATCGCTCAACCCAACTAGAGATAACCTTAGGTTGAGTTGAATATGGCCTATAACTCTCTGCCTCTTCCGATTCACTACCATTTTCCGAAGGTATCTATATTTATATAGATATATCTTATATATTGTGTTATTTAAGATAATTAGTAAATTTAAATAGGATTATGTAGGAATCGAACCTATTACTTAAGATTTGCAATCAAAGTGTAAGCCATTTACTTCATAATCCTTACATAATATATATTATATATTATATACCCTATATACTATAATATTTATTTTTTTCTTTTTATAAAAAAATTATAGCATGATGAATAATAATCAAAGATAAAATTAAACATAACGTACCTAATAATAATACCTCCCGGTACGTATTTGTAGCTAACAGCTCCCACTCAAACAATGCACAATATGTATACCATAGGTTCAGCAAATAGTCCTTAACAAACTTTTATTATGTATTAAGCGGGTCTATTTAGATAAGCGCTCTGAATTTATAGTAGGTACTATAAATACAGTAAATTTAATCTTTAAAAATGGTTTTTCTAACGACGACTAATATAATATTGTTCCCTTATATTTCTAATCTCCTCCAGAGTAGATTTTGAATGGCTAAAAAAAAATATTTAATGCATCTAATAAAGATTGTGCATTAAAACATACCATCTCTAAACTTTATGTAATTCAGGATGATTATGTAAAAATTGTGATCCTAGCTCTATCCGACGTATTACAACTTATAGATTTACCTCTAAAAAAAAAAAAAGTAAAAGAGTACGAAGGTACTCTAGATAAACGTTAATATGTCTAGATAATTCCCCTAGTAATCTATAACTATCTTCGTTTAAGATAAAATGTCTAAACTCCGCAACATTATCTAACGAAAGGTCATTTCGTCAAATGTAGGATTTAGATAATCAAATTGACTTTGAATTGTTCTCGCTATATGATCAACTTGATGAGGTGTAGCTGAGAGATTATCAATTATATCTGGAGTTGATGACATTGGTATTTCATCATTCTCATACATGGTTAGCATCTCTGGAGATATATCTGCATCAAATACATTTAGGATAAATTCAGCTTGAATAACCGTTATATCTAAAATATATCTTGATATACTAGTTTTTATTTAATTAAATAATAATTAAACTGATTAATCAGTAACATATAAATTTATATTAATTTTTTCATTAATTAAATATTAACAAAACTGAATTCCTAAGTTGACCTATTTCAGATTTGAACTAAAATTAAAATATTAGAAGTATTTGGCTTTATCTTTAAGCTAATAGGCTACCTTACTGCTGTGTTGTACTACGAAGTACTACGCAGCTGAAGTATGCCAGCAGTACACAAAATAAATAATGTTAGATGTGCTAAGGTAAGAGGAAATAAGATGGGCTTTAACTTAAAATTTTTAATTATTATAAAATAAACAAGCTAGTTAGCTACAAAAATTAAGGCTTCTCCCTTTTCTTTTAAACGTATTTAAAAATGGATCCATACTTCTAGTACTTCGTAGTACTTCGTACTTCTAGCACTTCGTAGTACTTCTAGCACTCCACTTTTTATTAAACCTATTTAAAAGGATTAAATAAATAATGAATATAAGTATTCATTATATATATTACCTATTTAGTTTTACTTTTTTTTTTTTTTTAGAAATTAAAGTACATGACAAACTCCTAATTTATTAATATTAATTAAATTAGCCTTTATCTTGACTATTACTAATTATATAACTTATACAAAAAAAAATTATTACTTATTTCCAAAAATAATTATCATTTGAAATTAGCATTAAGTATTAACCTTGCTGCTTCTTTACTTATAGTATTGGTGTGTACGTCTTGTGATAGCTTATATGCTAATTTAGTATTAGCTAAGTTATTATCCATTTTTGTTTTCAGTTGTATAAGTTCATTCAAGGTAGCTTGAGGGCTTCCTCCTTCACCTGGTAGTTGGTTAGTATTAAAGTTTCAATATTGAGCAAATGTTCCATTTCCTCCTTTTGTCTCACTTAATAAAAAAGTAATCGCTTTTGTTACAGGTTCCCCATTTAAATCAGGCGTTCAATGTACTATTGCGTTATTAATTAAAAATTGCAGCTCTTCCAACTTGAAAATATTCAACATTTCTACCGCAAAATCATAAGCAAAAACAAGCTCAGGCAATTTATTAGGTCTAGTACTATGAAAATCTCTTTTAAAAGTCCTAGGACTATGATTATTTATATCAACTGTACTAATAAGAATCTTGCTTCGTATTTTTACTCCCCCCAAAAGATAAATCAACTAAAGTATTTTCAATTAAACTAATTACAGGCACAATTATTATAAAATAACTGAAATATAGAACTGTACTTAACTGTCCTAATTCTATAAATGGAGTTTCCACATGACAAGCTCCTAATTTCATTAAGATTAAAAAATTTACCACAAAAACTCAGAAAGCCAATTTACTTATTGGTCTAAATTGTAAACCTTTTGATCTACCTAAATCTGTTATAGGTAATAGCATTATTGCTAAGATAGCAGCAAACATAGCTATAACTCCTAATAATTTATTTGGTATAGATCTTAATATAGCATAGAAAGGTAATAAATCGATTTGTCAATTAAGATTATATCCCTAAAGGATAACTTAAAAAATGACAGCTTTATAACCCTAATTTATATAACATTTCTTTAACAAAATAAGGTTTTACTAAAGTTATTAAAGATCTTTTTTTATTGAATAGATACCTTTGAAAAGTTTATTGCTTTTAAGATATTTACCTATCATAGTAGTAGAAATATTAAGAAATATTCCTGCTTCTTTCATAGTAGAAAACTTGGTGGAAACAGCCTTTTGATTGTCAATAATTATCACGGCTTGTCTTTTGTGATTTTTTTCTGACATCTTTAATCTAGCATCTAAAGATGCTATACGATTTTTCATTTTTAATAACACTTCTTCGGAATGTTTATATCCAAAACTTGAGCCAGCTACTTTTAAAATGTTGTACTCAGGCTTTAAAGTATCTAAATAATATTGTTCCCTTTCTAATATAGATGCAGGATCACAGTATTCTAAAATCTCTAATGTAAAATTTTCATACCCATAAGCTAACAAAGCTTTATAAATAATCATGAAGTCTTTAAGTCTAGTAATGTAAGATTCATTAAAATAATTTTTAAATCTTTTAGTTAGATTCACACTGCTACCCATATATATCTTTCCATTAATTTTTTTTCTGCATAAATATATCCCAGACTTGTCTCTGTTATCAGCATAAATTAAAGATTTTTTTGATTCTAGGTTGGAGTATATAACAGCGGGAGTATGACTCGAAGTACAAGTAGAATATCTTAAAATAAAAAGGTTATTTTTAATTAAGTTAATTTTATTAGCTTGCGCAGAAAAATAAGCTTTGTTTATTAAATAACCTCTGTTGTACATATATGTATTTAAACCATAAAATTGTATGCCTGAAAGTAGTTCTACTTTTCTACCAAAAAAGTAAAAAACTATATTTTCTCGTAGAGGTTTAGTAAATCTTAAACAAGTTTCTCTATTAATAACTACTGTCTGACTAACCAATAAGAAGAAAAGATATAGAAGATTTACAGTATTTTTTATAAGATGTTCTAAAACAAAAAAAAGTACTTGTGTGATTCGTTTCATTGTATTGTTAAATTAAATTATTTTATCGACGGTTTAATTAATAACACTAGGTATATTAAAATAAAAAACTGAGTTAATAGCTATTTACACCGTCGCTAAGAAATTTTAGTTTCGTAACCGTCATAACTACAATCATTTTGTGCTTACTTCGTAGCACGCACTTCGTAGCCAAGTTTCCTACCATAAAAGTATTACATTAATACTAGATCGCGGGCTCTACCTAAATTAGATTCTTTAAATATATAAATACGGGGTTTATTATCCCTGTTATAATGTATAGAGCATTTAAGATTAAATTTATCTTGTAAACATTAATTTATCGAGATCTGTGTTAGAGAATCCATAAACACTTATATGTAAACCGCTACCTTGTTTACTTCCGTCATCACAAATTCAAAAAGCTAAACCACGGGGAGTTAACAATTCTCTTATGTTTTCGGGAACTATTTTTTTTCTATTTAAATCGTAAAATAATTCTCTATATTCATTAAAACAAGGAAGTTGCATAGTTGTGAAAGATATAGCACTGTATGTTTTTTTAGTACTATTATCCACTACTAGTCTAGATTGAGATTTATAGTCATTTGCACAAAAAGGTAAAAAGAAACTAAATACATAATCAAAATATTCTTTATGTTTTACGGCAGTTTGAGCATAAACTAATCTAGAGTTAGCAGTTGGTGATCTTCTTACAGTGCAAGGCACTGATCGTCCTTTGCATAAGGAGACTATAAACTAGTTATATAAATAAACGTATGTATAGTAAATTACTTAGATACTTTTGTTATAAGATATTTATCTAAATAAAGCTTTTCTTTTACTATGTGTCTACGTAATATTTCTGGATGGACTTCCAAAAACTTAGCCGCCTGAGTAATAGATCTAAATTCAAAACTCTCCCCGTTTAACGTATTAAGTACAATAACAGGATTGGCTGTTTTAGCTATATGTTCAAGGGAAGTATTTAATCTAATCAAGTGCTCTTTATGCTCTTGACTAGAATTTAATTTGTTTAAATGTTCTAAGTTTTTAGCTAAAGCTTCTTTTGAACGATTTAAAGCACCAGTTTTTATTTTAGCTATTGCCTCTAAAGTATGTTTAGCCCCTAATGTTGAACCAGCTATTTTTAAAATATTATATTCAGGGTTTAGAAGATCGATATAATATTGCTCTCTTTCTATTAAAACTGAAGGCTCACAATATTCTAAAATTTCTAATGTAAAATTTTCGAAACCGCGGGCTAATAAAGCTTTATAGATAACCATGATATCTTTACGATCTAAGAGATAGGAAATATTATAATAATTTAAAAGTCTCTTTCTTAAATCCAGAGCACTACCTACATATCTTTTACCGTTAATTTTATTTGTTCACAAATAAATACCAGATCTACCCTTATTTTCTTTTAAAAATTTAGCTTTTTCAACACCAGGATTATCATAAACAACTTTTAGACTAGCGAAATTTAAATATATAAAAAGTACATATAAATCACTACATAATTTTTATCTCTTTACAACTATGCCTAAAGCATTGTCAAATTAATTTACTTGGCCATCACCAAGTAAAATACCTATTAATACTTCTTTTACTTCGTCAGGTAATTTTATTGAAGCTCTTTCAGCAGGAGATAAACGAGTTATTCCTTTTGTTGAACGTGCAGCAAATAATACTAGACTATAGATAAAGAATAATACAGGAGATAAATCAATTGATAGTGTGTTAAACTCATAGTATCTCTACCTTGATCGGACTATATCTTCAATTAAAAACAAAGTACCTTTAATTGTCTCGTGCATAGTCTCTGAAGATTCCTTAATTAACTTAATCTATATTAGCTTAATAAAAGGTTTTCCTGCTGATTGTCTTATTTAAATTAAAAAGAGTTTCCAGCAATTCGCGAGATTTTAGAATGACATTTATTTTACTTTATCATTCAGGCACAATAGCAGCTGGTGTTTGCATAGGATTTGCCATTATATAGTTGTCACTATCACCTAAAACATTAGGCATAAAGAAAACAAATGAACTTAAACCAAAAATAAAGATGAAAATAGTGATTAAATCTTTAAATAAGTAATAAGGCGCAAATGTTATTCTATCATAATTACCTGAAACACCTAAAGGATTACTTGAACCCGCTGTATCATGAAGCGCTATTAAATGCATTAAAACTAAAGCTACTAATATAAAAGGTAAAAGATAATGTAATGCAAAAAATCTATTTAAAGTTGCATTATTCACAGAAAAACCTCCTCATATGACGATTAATTTCGTATAATATTTAATTTATACTTTACACCTTTTGAGGTGTATTTAGACTATTTCTTAAACCTTCTTTAAGGAAGATTTTGGGGGTATCGTGTTGAGCTTATTGTTGGTATAACTCACTCATTAGTCGTTGAACGCGCTTAATCCTTTTATATATACCGAATTAAGTTTCGCTACAAATAATTTAATAAAGCGGAGGTTATTTATTTATTAAATGTCCTTGTAATTTTCCCCATTATGCCTCTAAAAATAATTAATTATCTTTAAGGAGCCCATTACGATTATTAATTTATGTTTAGGATATGACAAACTATCTACAAAATTATTCTGGATAGTTTAATTTACTATAACGTGAACTTTCACGCAAATTATTTAATCATTTTTCATACTGTATGTATTTTAATCCAACTAAAGGATGTAAACCCAAAAATGAAAAATAATTTATAACTTTTTGTATATCAGATTTAGAACTAACTCCAAATTGATTATAGTTATTTGTACTATCTATTTTTCTATTTGTTGAAAATATCAATTTAAAGGCTTCAAATAAATTAGAATGTATTCTTTGTTTTAATTGAAAACAACCATCATTATTTTTTTTAATAAAAAAAGAACCTTCTGAGCATGTAAATCCTACAATTCAATTTTTAAAAAAAGGTAATAATGTATAATCTATCGGATATTTAGGTATTTCAAACACAAAAGGTATATGGTTAAGATCTGGAATTTCACTTTGTAATTTGATATCATTTCTTAATATATATATAGCTAAATTGAATTGATCCATTCTAGTATTAGTTAAAAAAAATATATTATTATAGATAAATAAAGGAAATAATACTTCTTGTAGATCAGTTTTATTAATAACTAATTTACAAGTAGGGCTTTTTAAATCTTTATAAATATTAATTTTACCTAATTTTAAAACAGAATGTATATATTCTAAAGTAGAAATATCTTCTAAGTGTAATGATATAACTAGTTTCATAGTTATAAACCCTTTTGGTGTTTTACTTATCTGAATAAACCCGTCTCCATCAATTAATCCAGCTAAAAAAGCTAAAAAAGATGAAGGAATCATAATATATTCTTGTTTATCTAATCTTATATTTTTATTACTTTTTTTTAAAGCATTCTTATGAATAATACCTATTGTAGGTAAAGAAACTTCCTTAGTAAAAACTTTTGAATATAATAGATATTTGTGCGTAAAAAATAAAAAAATAAAACCTAAACATAAATTAATAATGATATTTGTTGACTCAACTACGTCCGTACCAATTCATGGTATGGCACTAATTAGATTAGTAATACAAAAATTACTTTAAGGTAGCTAAGCGAAAAAAAACTTATAAAAAAAAGCAAATCTAAAATTTATACTAGAAATTCACATTAAAAGAAGAATAAGCTTTTATTCTGCAACGCGTCCCTTCAGGTCGATTGAGCTACAACTAAACCTTCTTTATTTTTAACTGGTTTACCGTCATTTAATCTTATTGTTATAGTATAATTGCTAACACGTAAAGACTTAGCACAAGATGTACCGCTTGTAAAATAACTAACAGTACCGTTTAAAAAATATACTTTTATAACATATGTGGATCTTATATATTTATTTTCATAAATAATCCTAGCTCTTCCTTCTGAATCTATACTAATTAATGTGACGGATTGAATTAATAAATCTAATTCAAATTGAGTATTAATATCCAAAATTTTAGGGCTAGGGTTAGTAGATAATCTATTATCGTTCATAGTATTGCTTAATTTTATCATTAATTCTTTTCCATTATCTGTTAAGTATTTACCTTGAAAAATTAACATAGCTAATGTTTTAAAGTCTAAAAAATCTTTATACTTTTTAGTTCTAAACTCTAAACTCTCTAAATAAGGAATAAGAATATTGTAAACAAAATCAATTTGAGTAATATCTAATAAAGACACAGCTCTATGACCATTATTACTTTTTTTATCGATAATATTAATCAATTTAGTTGTACTACCTAATAGATAAGAGTGTTCATCCAATAAATTTAAAAGAAATTCACGTATTTTCAATAAAAAGTTTTTATTTATTGTAGTAGTAACAAGAGAAAAATGAATAGACATTTCATGTTTACTTAAATAAAAGGTTCCATCACCTTCTAAAAATCCTACGAGATAATTACCAGTAATATTTATAATATGATCTTTAGGTAAATCAAAGACTACTCTTTTAGAATTCATACCTTCTTTTATTCTTATTATATTTGAATATAAATCATGTACAACCCATTCGCTAGACTTACGATTTTTAAACATAAAAAATGCATTTTTAAAATCCAAATAGTCTAAATGTTTGGTAGTATTTAATGTAAATTTATCAAATATAGGTATTATTACTCTTTCAATATCATTTAATTGTGAAACAGTAAATACTATAACATCTCTGAGTTTAATCTACCACATTTCAATATATTTTTAATATATTCTAAAACTTCACGATCATCTTTATGATTATCTTAATATTTAATATTTATATAATTTAATAATATACAGCTATAATCGTATCCTGCCGTACTTAGTCTACGGTTAGTATTAACTATTCTTTCTATTTCTATTCATTTCTTCTTTAATAGCTAATATTTGGTCTAATCCTTTTTGAGTTAAATGTCCTTTATCTTTCATAATATTTGCAATTTTAATAAAATCCAAATAATTTAATCTTTTATCCCCATGCAGAGCATACTTTGCGTAAAAAGGTATAATTATATTAACTATGTCATCAAATTTTGAGATTATTAAAGTTTTAATATATTCATTACTATTAACTAAGTTACCGCAATTTAAGTTTAAAATAATTAAAGTTAAAAGATCTTTATCTTTTTCGTGTTGAGATATTTGGAATTTCAATTTCACACCTATTCCTAGCTTATTGTCGGGTTTATTTTGAACATGAATTATGAAAGATCCTTCCGCTTCTGTAAACCCCGCTATTCAATAAGGGTCTAATTGATTAGGTAACATCACATGTGAGGTAGGACTAACAATTGGTTTAATATCAGGAAAACTTTCGGCTAAAACTTCAGTTAATCCTTTACGCATAGTAGCCTTTATAGCTAAAACTTTATAAAACCCGGCGTCAGTAAGATGTTCTTTTTTACTCATAATTAAAGCTACCATTTTAAATAATTCGAAATCTTCACGTTTTTTGGATAATAAAGGATACTTAT
The DNA here is from genome assembly GCA_023428515.1 of Pseudomonadota bacterium. The sequence goes on from JAEYXI010000515.1 coordinate 11,174, forward strand.
CAAAAAAAGGTATTAAAACATTAACAATTTCAGATAAAGAGGAAACGTTAAAAGAACAAGAATCAGAGTGGCCCTTATAAATACCTCCAATATTACCTAAATTCTCTCTAATTTTAATCAATAAGTTTTTATCGTTAGAATGTAAATGAATTTGGAAACTAAGAGAAATAAATCAGCCTAATTTCATTTTTTTGCTTCTTCTAATAGTAATAGAAAAACAACCTTCTCCATCTACAAATCCTGTAATATATTGAGGGTTTAATGTATAAATATCATTAGATTCTAACAATTTAGTATTCGCTTTTAAAGTAGATATTCTTTTACGAAAGTCTCTTAGTCTTCACAAAGTAATACATATATACCTTTAATTCGTTATAGCTATAAAATTATTTTAGTGCAGTTATGCTTCACTAAGTAGAAAATATTAAAGATAAGTATTTATTTATGTTGTATAAAATAAATTAACATAAATAAAATAGTCTATTTACTCAGTGCTTCGCACTGAAAATGCAAAGTAATTCTAAAAACAAATTCAAAACCTGATACTTCTTCTTTTTCATTTTTTCTAGTTCGGATCAACAGATCTGATTCTGCTTCACAAAGGCCTACAAATCATTCAATAAATTTAATATCAACACCTAAAGGTGTTGGTAATTCTCTATGGACATCGTTTAATTCAGAGTTCACGGCGATTTCACCACAACAATTTGAATTTATATTTTTGATATTATCACTCTTGCTAAAATTAATAGTATATAATAAAAAAGAATATATAACTCCTGCGGAAAGCACTACTGAATAAAATAAGTCAAAATAAAATTTTGAACTTATTTCAAACGACGATATTAAAAAAGTAATACATTAAACCTTTGTATTTAATTGCAGCTTAATGCAAGCTAAAATTAACTGCACTAAAATAATTGTCTTAAAGGTGGAGACGCGACCCTCCAGGCGTTAAATTTCTTCAACGGATCGGACTATATCTTCATTTAATTTTATAATATATTAAAAATAAATGTACCATGTATAGTCTCTGAAGATTCCTTATTTAAGGCTTCCCTGCTGATTGTCTTTTGTGTAAAACCAAAAGAAGATTTTCCAGCAATTTATGGTATTTTATAACAGCTATTACTTCGCATGTTTAACTGTTGCACCTCATAAACTCATTTGACCATAGGGTAAAACATACAAATATACTTAATATAAATTAAAAGACATTTATAAAAAGCTAGAATAACTTTGAATTCGTATATTCTATTAGTCATATTATATAACTAAATATTCCGACTGTGCATTAAGCATCATTTCAGATACCCATTAGTGACCCAGCCTGTCGCGATCATATAAATAACCGACGATCTCTAACTTTTAGTTCTATATTTTATTAAGGTTAGCCTTTATCTAAATAAAACAAAACTTAAAATTCTTTGATCGTATTCACTAACATTGCCAAAGAAATTTAAACATTTCTTCAATAGCCCTGTCGGGCTATTCTACTTTACTTTTTATTTTTTTTTATAAATTGCATAAAAAGTTTTACTCGTAGGACTATAATTAAAATTCAAACCTACAACAACATTTAAATATATTTAACAATTCAACGTCTTCTTAATATCTTTTTTGGTGTTTGTAAAGCCCGAGATATGGTTTTTGGAGAACAACCTAAAGATTTAGATGCCTCTGTTATACTAGGAAATTCACCATATACTGTATAGTCCATGTTATAAACTAGTATAGCTTTATAACTCTTTTTCATATTTTGAATACCCTCTTCTGAGTAAATAGGTTTGATTCTATTTAAAGCAGATTGTTTCATTGCTTCAAGAGTACTGGGAGAAAAGCTTTTACCTTTATTTAAACTACCAATAGCTAGTCTACGCTCTTCACTATAACTAGTTTTCATTTTTAATCTAGTAGTTTCGTTATGTTTATAACCAAAACTTGAACCCGCTTCAGTTAATATATTATAATTGGGTAATAAAGATTTTAGGTAAAAGTCTTCCAAATCCAATAATTTTTTATTATTTTCTTTGTTTACTATCTCAGGAAACAACTCTAAAACTAAAAATGCAAAAGAAGATACACCATGTTTCTTTACTGCATTTTTAACTACTTTACTACCATGAAAATTGAATAAATGATTAGAAAATCTAGCATAGAATCTACCCGTGGAAGCTGATCCTATATAATAATCCAGAGTAACTTTATTTAAAATTAAATAAATACCACTAAGACCTCGAGTATCATTCAAAACTCTAGATTTAACAGTTTTATCAGATAAATCTTCATATATAAAAACGGGATTAAGGTTTTTTTCGGATATGAATTTCGTTAACTCTTCACTAATTAACCTACCCGGAGAGGTTACAGAAAAATGTCTTATTCCTATCGCATTTGATTTATTTACACTTATAAAAGTACTAGGTCTAGTGTAATAAGAGTTGAATTTATTTATATTGTTGTTGTTGTTGCTATGATTGAATTCAAATCATTTTGGGCTATTTGACAAACCCAGGAAACCTGTACCCATCATAAGTATAAGTATTACTGTACCTATAGCTCAAACTAATGTTCTTGGAGCTCTGTATGACCCATAGTACATACCTCTTCCTATGTGTAAGTACACTAAAAAGAAGAAAGCTGATGCTGTATTACTATGTAAATAACGGATCAATCAACCATTCGATACGTCACGCATAATATGCTCTATAGAATTAAAAGCTTCTAATACATTAGGACTATAATGCATCGCTAAGGTAACTCCGGTCACAATTTGAACCACTAAACAAAGTAATAATAGAGAACCGAAGTTTCATAGATAACTTATGTTACTAGGTTGTGATGCATCAATAAGATACGAGTTAACTAATTTTAATAAAGGATGACTTTTTAATATTCTCATGTGTGTTTGTTTTTTTTTTTAAGATGGAAATTAATAAAGATCATTAAACCTAACGACAAACCCTACTGCAGAATTCCAATCTAAAACTTTATAATATATTATTATATTTAAAAGTAGTTTTATTTTAATATTAATGTACTAAATCCTAAATCTATAACCATATGATAAGGTATTGCATATTTTATTACACAAATATTAGTAGCATATGATTGAATTAGACGTTTAGCTCCCCACCTCTTACCCGTATATTATTTCATACAATGTTTAGATTGCATTAAAATACACTTCCAATTAACTTAATTACTCCGCCTTTATATATTAGGTCTGCTTAGCTAAACGTAATATATAACAAGAAGGAGTCATCGTACCACAAATATAACTAACTACAGTTAGTCAACCAACCAGCAGCCCAGACCTTTTATTAAATAAAAATTACCATTTTTTTTTATAAGTGAATATTATACTTGTCATATTTTTATTATATTTTATTTTTATGAAACTATATACAACACAACACATGATATTATCACTAATATATAACAGATAACCTTTACATAAATAGGTTCTATTAAAGGAAAACTCCGGGGGAATGCGATATTATAAGATGATATCCGATAAAGCTTTTAATATTATCTCTATTAGACTGATATCCGTATCCGGGTCCAGGTCCAG
>JAEYXI010000528.1 GCA_023428515.1 Pseudomonadota bacterium
AGCACATAGGCCCGAGGCCGCCCGAAGGTCCAAAAGCTGGAAGGCAAAGAGTATCGGGCGCAGCGGAACGGGCGCGGACAGAAATCGCCGGCGGGGCGCGGGTTCGCGCCACGTACTAAATAATTGAGAGGCTCGGCCCCGTGCCCCGCTTCCCGACTTCTCCTCCCGCGGCGAGGAGCGTTCTTTGAAAAGGCCAGACTGCGAAAGCAGGGCGTGGCGACGATGGAACGCGCAGACAGTATCCCCGTCATCCCCCCTTGCCTCGCAGCCCGCGGCGCGGCAACTCTAGGCGCGCATTGAGGGGATTGAATGCGAGCTTTTGTGACACGACTGTTGCATTTGGCGCGACGCCGGCGCTACCTCGCCATCTGGTCGGCCGGTCTCATCGTGATTGCGCTGATCGTCGCCGCCGCCTTTTCACCGATCAGTCCGCTCGACCGGCTGAACGCGCTGGTCTTCGATACCTACCAGAAGCTGAAGCCGCGCGAGCCGACCGAGAGTGCCGTCGCCGTCGTCGACATAGATGACGAGAGCATCCGCCAGCTCGGCCAATGGCCGTGGTCGCGCACCGTACTCGCTTCCGTCATCGACCGGCTCGCCGCCGAAGGGGCTGCGGCGATCGGGCTCGACATCATCCTGTCGGAGCCGGCCCGCACCTCGCCGGCGCTGGCGGTCGCGCAACTGGAGAACCAGGGGTTCCAGGTCACCTATCCCGGCTCGCCCTCGGATCTCGACCATGACCGGATCCTCGCCGCGAGTTTCGCCAAGGCGCCGGTGGTGGCGGGTCTTGTCCTGTCGGAAGGCGTCGACACGCCGCCGCCTCCGCCAAAGGCCGGCTTTGCCTTCGCCGGCGAGAACCCGGCCGCCTATCTGCCTTCCTTTCCGGGCGCGGTGCGCAACCTCACCGTTCTCGACGATGCCGCGCCCGGCCTCGGCGTCTTCTCCTTCCCGCGCCAGGAAGATGGCGTGGTCCGCCAGATTCCGCTGATCTCCCGGCAGGGCGACAATCTCTATCCGGCGCTCTCGATCGAGTCACTCAGGGTCGCGCAGGGCGCTTCGAGCTTCGTCATCAGGAGTACCGGCGCTTCCGGCGAGTTCGACACCGGGCAGCCCGGCATGACGGCGCTGAAGGTCGGCGAGTTCGAGGTGCCGACCGGGCCGGACGGCCGCATATGGGTCTATTACACCCGTGAGCCGACCTCGCCGTTGATCCCGGTCCATCGGCTGCTTGGCGAGCCCGATCCGGAGCTGAGCGCCCAGATCCAGGGGCGCATCGTGCTCATCGGCACGTCGGCGGTCGGCCTGCGCGATCTCGTCGCGACGCCGCTGACGGCCGGTTTCCCGGGCGTGCTCGTTCATGCAGCCATCGTCGACCAGATCGTCACCCAGAAATTCCTCACCCGGCCCGACTGGGCGATCGGTTTCGAGGTCGTCGTGGCGATCGCCCTCGGCCTCCTGGTGCTCGCCTTCCTGCCCTGGCTGTCGACCTTCGCCAACGCGGTGGTCGCCGCCGGCGCGCTGGCGGTCAGCGTCGGCATAGGCTGGTTCGCCTTCGCCAACTACGATCTTCTGCTCTCGCCCATCCTGCCGGCCCAGACCTCGCTGCTCGCCTATGGCGTCGCGTCGGGCGTCAGGCTGCTGCTCAGCGAAAGCGAGAGCCGCTACATACGCAGCGCCTTCGCGCACTACCTCTCGCCCGCCATGGTCGAGGAGCTGGTGGAAAATCCCGACGCCCTCGTTCTCGGCGGCGAGAACCGCGAGCTCACCATCCTGTTCTGCGACATTCGCTCCTTCACCTCGATCTCGGAAACGATGGAGCCGACAGAGCTCACCGTTTTCCTCAACAACTTCCTCACTCCAATGACCAACGTGCTGATGGAGAGGGGCGCCACGATCGACAAATATATTGGCGACGCGATCATGGCGTTCTGGAACGCGCCGCTCGACGTTCAACAGCATCGCCAGCGCGCCTGCGAGAGCGTGCTCGCCATGCTGGAGGCGCTGGAGAAGCTGAACGAGACGCTGGCCAAGCCGGTCAGGATCGGCGTCGGGCTGAACACCGGCATATGCTGCGTCGGCAATCTTGGTTCCCGCCAGCGCTTCGACTATTCGGCGATCGGCGACAGCGTCAACGTCGGCTCGCGCATCGAGGGCCTGACCAAGCAGTACGGCCTCTCCAACCTCGTCGCCGACAGCACCGCGCATGAGGTCGAGGGCCTGGCGATGCTGGAGGTCGATAAGGTTATGGTGGTCGGACGCGACGAGGCGACGCTGGTCTTCACGCTGCTTGGCGGTCGCGAACGCGCGGGGCAGGAGGATTTTATCGAACTGAAGGGCCAGCACGACCGCTTCTTGGCCAGCTACAGGTCGATGCGCTTCGACGAAGCCGCAAATGATCTGGCGCTTCTCAGGAAGACGGCTCCGGAGCAACTCGCGAAGATGTACGCCGAATATCAGCACCGGCTCGACGCCTATCTGGTGGCGCCGCCGCCGCCGGATTGGGACGGCTCCTGGCGGGCGGAGCACAAATGAAGCCGCGCGCACGCCGCGGCGGCGGCCGCCCGACAATCGCCGATGTCGCCAGGCTTGCAGGCGTCGGCGCGATCACCGTCTCGCGCGCACTGCGCGAACCCGAACGCGTTTCGGAAAGCCTGCGCCAGCAGATCCAGCAGGCGGTCGAGGAACTCGGCTACGTGCCGGATCCCAACGCCCGCGCGCTTGCCTCTGCGCGCGCCGAGGTGTTCGGCGTGCTGGTGCCGTCGCTCACCAACAACGTCTTCGCCGAGGTGGTGCGCGGTATTTACGACAGCCTTTCCGACAGTTCCTTCCGCGTCCAGCTCGGCAACACGCATTATTCCGGATTGGAGGAAGAGCGCCTGCTGCAGGTCTTCCTCAGCCAGCGTCCGGCGGCGCTGATCGTCTCCGGCATCGACCAGACGGCGACCGCGCGCAAGCTGCTCGAAACCGCCGGCTGCCCGGTCGTGCAGATCATGGAGACCGGCCCCGACCCGATCGACATGATGGTCGGCTTCTCGCATTTCGAGGGGGGGCGCACCGCCGTCAATCACATGATCGAGGTCGGCTATCGCAAGATCGGTTTCCTCGGTGCGCGCATGGATCCGCGCTCGCAGCGCCGTCTTGCCGGCTACCGCTCCGCGATGGAAGCCGCAGGGCTTTTCGATCCGCGGCTGGTGACGACGACGCCGGTGCCTTCCAGCGTCACGCTCGGCCGCGACCTTTTTCGCGACGCGCTGGCCAAGATGCCATCGCTCGACGGCGTCTTCTGCAACAATGACGACCTCGCACTCGGCGTGCTCTTCGAATGCCACCGCGCCTCGATCGCCGTTCCGCAGACGATCGGCATTTCCGGCTTCAACGATCTCGACATGATGCAGGTGGCATTCCCGTCTGTGACCAGCATCTGGACGCCCCGCTACGAGATCGGACGACAGGCGGTCGTCATGGCTCGTGCGGAGATTGCCGGATCGCGACCGGAAAAGCGGGTCCTGGATCTGGGCTTCGAGCTGAAGCGCCGCGAAAGCACCGACCGTCCCAGGAATTGATTTCCGAATCTATGCTTACGTCACGGAATCCGACTTTACAGCCAATTTTGGTAGCGCTACCATCGTTGCGCTCGACAGGCCCAATAAGCCTATTCGAGCGGGAGGATGAACGGCCCGGGGCGGCCGTCGGCGGCGTGGCCGTCACCACGCGGGAGAAGATGGCGCCAGCATCGAATGCGGCGCTGCGTTTTGGGAGGATACCGGAATGATGAAGTCGCTTTTCGGCGGCGTCATTGCTGCTGCGGCAATGACCCTGCTCAGCACCACCGCCATGGCTGAACCCGAGATCGTCAGCGGCCCTGCTGCCGATCCGGAATGCTTTGCCGCATGGACGCCGGAGACCAAGTTCTTCAAATTCCCGAAGAAGGACGGTCCCTATCGTATCGCGCTCGCCAACGGCTACATCGCCAACACATGGCGCATCCAGATGATCCAGACCGCCAAGGCCTATGCGGCCCTGCCGGAAGTGGCCAAGGAGCTCAAGGAGTTCAAGGTCGTCTCCGTCGGCACCGACATGGCCGCCCAGCTCGGGGC
>JAEYXI010000588.1 GCA_023428515.1 Pseudomonadota bacterium
ATTGTCTGCTTCCGAGGCGAAAGCGGGCATTCTCAGCTGCCGTTGCCATGCCCAGAAGGGGAACTACTCGCAGACAGGCTATTCCGCGATCCAATTGCTGGCTGTAGCCTACCTCCTGTCGTCACGAACTTCGAAGGAGGGGAGATGCCATGCCGAAATATCTCGTCCAGGGTTCTTACACGGATCAAGGCCTCAAGGGCTTGCTGAAGGAGGGCGGTTCAAAACGGCGAGTGATGGTCGAAAAACTCGCCGAGGAGATGGGCGGCAAACTCGAAGTGTTCTATTTCGCCCTTGGCGGCGATGACTTCGTGATTATTCTCGATCTGCCTGATAACATCGACATGGCCGCGACCGCTATCGTCGCTCAGGCCAGCGGCATGGTGAAGTCCCGGGTCACGGTCCTCATGGATCCGGAGGATGTGGACAAGGCCGTGCAAAGGAAGGTCGACTTCCACCCACCGTCCTAGGCTTGGGACGCGAACGACCTATCGGTCCTTGACCGTCTCCATCGCCACGAAGGTCGAGGTCTGCGCGACATGGGGTAGGGCGGAGATGCGCTCGCCGAGCACGCGCCGGTAGGCGCCGATATCCCTCGTGCGCACCTTGAGCAGGTAGTCGAAGCTCGCGGCCATCATGTGGCATTGCTCGATCTCGGCGACGCCCTGTACCGCGCGGTTGAAGGCATCGAGAGCTGCCGAGCGCGTGTCGGAGAGCTTCACCTGCACGAAGGCTATGTGGCCTTCGCCCATCCGCTCGCGATCTATGAGGGCGGTATAGCCGCGAATGTATCCGTCCCTCTCCAGCCGCCGCACGCGCGCTTGCACCGGCGTCTTCGACAGGCCAACCTTGTCCGCGAGCTCGGACATGGACAGCCTTCCCTCCCGGGAGAGAGCGGCGAGGATGTTCCGGTCAAGGCGGTCCAATTGATCTGTCGTCTGCATCTTCTTGGTTCGAATGGCTGGTGATACGGATATAGTTTAGATCGAATGGTGGGCGGAACGCAATTCTTCAGTCCGCTTGCCGTGCGGGTTATGATACGTTCCGGCCACGGAATTCGCCGCTCACGGGGAACTCATGCCGACACTCGCTGCGCTTCGAAATGACATTCGCACCAACTACCTGCCCGACGAGGATGCCGCCTTAAGCCGGCTCGTCCAGACAGCCGATCTCGGCGAGGCCGAGCGCGCCGCGATCTCGAGGCGCGCCGCCGAACTGGTGCGCGCGGTCAGGGGCTCGTCCGACCCAAGGCTGATGGAAGTCTTTCTCTCGGCCTACGGCCTGTCGACCAAGGAGGGCGTGGCGCTGATGTGCCTGGCCGAGGCGCTGCTGCGCGTGCCCGACACCGAGACGATGGACGAACTGATCCGCGACAAGATCGCGCCGCAGGACTGGTCCGCCCATTCGGGAAGCTCGGCCTCGATCTTCGTCAACGCCTCGACATGGGCGCTGATGCTGACCGGGCGCGTGCTGGACGAGGGCGAGAGCGGCATCGACCGCACGTTGCGCGCCATGGTGCGCCGGCTCGGCGAGCCTGTCATCCGCACCGCCGTCGCCGCGGCGATGCGCGAGATGGGCGAGCAGTTCGTGCTGGGCCGCACCATCGCCGAGGCGGTCAAGCGCGGCAAGTCGATGACCGCCAAGGGCTATCTCTATTCCTACGACATGCTCGGCGAAGCCGCGCGCACGGAAGCGGATGCGAAGCGCTATTTCCGCGCCTATCGAGACGCGATCTCGTCGCTCGACGCCGGAGCCAACGCACCGGACATCCGCTTCAATCCCGGCATCTCCGTGAAGCTCTCGGCCCTGCACCCGCGCTACGAACAGGCGCAGCGCGAGGCGATGCTGCCGGTCATGTCGGAGCGGCTGCTGGAATTGGCGCTGGCGGCGCGGCACGCCCGCATGGGCCTCAATATCGATGCGGAAGAGGCCGACCGGCTGGACCTCTCGCTCGACGTGATCGAGCGCGTGCTGGCCGATTCCGAACTCGCCGACTGGGATGGCTTCGGCGTCGTCGTGCAGGCCTACAGCCCGCGTTGCGCCTTCGTTATAGACTGGCTGCATGCGCTCGCGAAAAGGCTCGACCGCAGGATCATGGTGCGGCTGGTCAAAGGCGCATACTGGGATACTGAGATCAAGCGTGCGCAGACGCTCGGCCTCGATGGCTATCCCGTCTTCACGCGCAAGGCGAACACCGACGTCTCCTACATCGCCTGTGCGCGAAAGCTGCTGTCGATGACGGACCGCATCTATCCGCTATTCGCCACCCACAATGCCCATACGATGGCCGCGGTGCTCGCCATGGCGCCCGACCGCGACAGTTTCGAGTTCCAGCGCCTGCACGGCATGGGCGAGCAGTTGCACGAGGCCGTCCGCAAGGCGGAGGGCACGCGCACCCGCATCTATGCGCCGGTGGGGGCGCATTCCGATTTGCTGGCGTATCTGGTGCGCCGGCTGCTCGAGAATGGCGCCAACTCCTCCTTCGTGCACCAGCTGACCGACGAGGATGTGCCGGCCGAAACGATCGCACGCGATCCGTTCGAAGTGGTCGCCGGGCAGGGGCCCGCCGCCAACCCCGCGATCGCGAAGCCGGTCGCGATCTTCGGAGACGATCGCAGAAACTCGAAAGGGTACGACATAACCGACACCGTGGCGCTGGCCGCCATCGACAAGGCAAGATCGGATTTTTCCGGCAAAGAGCGCTGGTCGGCCGCGCCGATCACGCGCGCTGCGGGTTACGGCTCGAAACGCACGGTTCTCAACCCCGCCAGGACAAAGGATGTGGTCGGCCTCGTCACCGAAGCCGGCGCGAAGCAGGTCGCGACCGCGGTGAAGGCCGCGGTCGCGGCGCAGCCGGCCTGGGCGACACGGCCGGTGGCGGAGCGCGCCAAAATCCTGCGCCGGGCCGCCGACCTCTACGAGGCAAATGCGGTCGAGTTCTTCGCGCTGGCGACGCGCGAGGCCGGCAAGACGCTCGCCGACGGCATCTCCGAGGTACGCGAGGCGGTCGACTTCCTGCGCTACTATGCGGCAGAAGCCGCAGGCGTCGAAGCCGGAACCGAGGCACGCGGCGCGATCGTTTGCATCTCGCCGTGGAATTTTCCGCTCGCGATCTTCACCGGCCAGATCGCTGCAGCACTCGTCACCGGCAACTCGGTGATCGCAAAGCCGGCCGAGCAGACTCCGCTGATCGCCGCCAAGGCGGTGACGCTGCTGCGCGAGGCGGGCATCCCGGAAGACGTGATCCAGCTCCTGCCTGGGGACGGCCCGTCGGTCGGCGCGCCGCTGACCGCCGACCCCCGTATCGCTGGTGTCTGTTTCACCGGTTCGACCGACGTCGCCAAGGCGATCGAGCGACAGCTTGCGAAAACCGCAGCGCCGGACGCGATGCTGATCGCCGAGACCGGCGGCTTGAACGCGATGATCGTGGATTCCACGGCGCTGCCCGAACAGGCGGTGCGCGACATACTGGCATCGGCCTTCCAGAGCGCCGGCCAGCGCTGCTCGGCGCTGCGCGTCCTCTACGTTCAGAAGGATGTCGAGAAGAAGATGCTGGAGATGCTGAAGGGGGCGCTCGAGGCGCTTGCGGTCGGTGACCCCTGGCAAATCTCGACCGACGTCGGCCCGCTGATCGACGAAGAAGCTCAGCAGGCGATCGGCGACTACTGCGCCGCGATGGAGGCCAAGGGCAGGCTGGTGGCAAAGCTCGACGCGCCTGACGGCGGCCGCTTCGTCGCGCCGCATATCTTTCGCGTGTCGGGCATCGAGGAGATGGAGCGCGAGATCTTCGGGCCGGTGCTCCATGTCGCGACTTTCGACGCCGACGACATCGACCGTGTGATCGCTTCGGTCAACCGCAAAGGATACGGCCTGACCTTCGGACTGCATACGCGCATCGAGGCACGGGTCCAGCACATCGTCGACGGCATCCATGCCGGCAACATCTACGTCAACCGCAACCAGATCGGCGCGGTGGTCGGCTCGCAGCCTTTCGGAGGCGAGGGGTTGTCAGGTACGGGGCCGAAGGCCGGCGGGCCGCATTATCTCCGGCGTTTCCGGAAGTCGGTTGCCACGGCGTCGAACGGGCAGACGATTGCCTCGGCGGCGGCAAAGGTCGGCGCCGGCGTGCTCAAGGACAATCTGCCGGACCCGACGCTCGGCGGCTGGTCTACGAGGGCAGACCGCATTGCGGTGCTGCGCAAGCATCTGCGCGGCAAGGGTGCGGCCGCGATCACGGCTGCCGCTTCCGTCGATTTTGGGCCTGTGGACTTGCCCGGCCCGACAGGCGAGGCGAATACGCTGACTCTGGCGCCCCGCGGTCGGGTACTCTGTCTCGGGCCGGATGCGGAGGCGCTTCTCGCGCAGGCGGTCCAGGCGCTTGCCGCTGGCAATGCCGTGCTGGCGGTGGCGCCTGGAGCCTCGGCTGCGCTCCAGCCGTTGACCGGCAAGGGTCTTCCTGTCGCGGCGATCGAAGGGACGCCCGATGCCTTGGACCTGAAGCCACTTGGCATCGACGTCGTCGCCTTTGCGGGGGAGGCGGATCAAGTCCGCGCGATCCGTCAGGCGCTTGCCGAAAGGGATGGTCCGATCGTGCCGCTGGTCACCGAGATGCTGTATCCGGCGGCCTATGCCCACGAGCGGTCGGTCTGCGTCGACACGACCGCGGCAGGCGGCAATGCGAGCCTGCTCGCCGGCGCGGGATGAGGTTCAGGCCCCTTCGACGATCGAAAAACCTTCGAACTGCGGATGGCCGAGATAATGCACGTCGTTCGAGCCGGCGTTGCGGTGGGCGGCGCGGAAATTCTCCGACTTGGTCCAGGCCGTGAAGTCGTCCTTGCTCGCCCAGACGGTGTGCGAGGCGAAAAGCGTGTAGCCCTCGGCTTCGTTCTCGGGTCCGCGCAGCAGATGAAACTGCTCAAAACCCTTCATCTCGTGCAGGGTCGAATCGCGGCCCTTCCATACATTCTCAAAGGCCTGCTCGGAGCCCTTCTTCACCTTGAAGCGGTTCATTGCGATGAACATCGTATTCCTCTCACCTGTTGAAAGCGGCCGTTCGACCGCCGGTCTGATTGGGGATTGTGCACCGCTCAACGCATGAAGGCGAGCGGGATGGAGAATTCCCAGGTCGAACGGCCTGCATTTGCCGGTATGGGCGGGAAGGGGGAGGCCTTGCGGATGGCCTGGAGCGCCGCCTGGTCGACCGAGTTCACCCCGGAACTGCGCGCGACCCGCGCCGAGCGGACACTGCCGTTCGAGCCGACCGCGAATGCGACCACAACCTCGCCGCGCCCCTTCGCACGGACGGAACGCGCGACCCGCGCCAACTTGGAGCGGACTTTGCCCGGATAGTTGGACACCGCCGCATTGCCGACCTTGCCGTTCTTCGAGCCGCCGCGGCTGGCCTGCCTGTTATCGCCCTTTTCCTGTCCGTCTGCCTGACCTCGAACTGCGTCCGAATCGTTCTTGCCGCGATTGCCGGATTTCTTCGACTTCGGTTCGGCCTTCTCGGCGACCTTTTTCCGGTCGTCGGTCTTCTGCTTCGCTGTCTTTTTCTCCGCAGGCCTCTTCTCTTCCGCGGGCTTTTTCCGCGCTTCCTTGGCCGGCTTTGCCGGTTCGGCCTTCTTCTCTGCCGGCTTGGCTTTCGCTTCAGCCTGAGGCTTGGGCTCCTCGACCGGTTCGACAGGCTTCGTTTCCGTCGGCGCGGCTTTTGCGACCTCGGCGGTCTCCACTTTTTCGGTCTCGGCCGTTTCCACGGGTTCGGCGGCCTGTGTTTCTGCCGGCTTCTGGACGAAATTTTCGTCGTCGACGAGTTCGGCGCGGTCTGTCGCGAGCACTTCCGGCACGGTTTCGGCAAGGGCGGGCTGGCTTTCGACCGGCGAAGCCGCCTCGGGTTCGGCTGTCACCGCCTCTGCGCGTTCCGCGGGCTGGGCGCGCTCGGCTGGCGCCTCCGTCACCCGCTCGACCGGCGTTTCTTCCACCGGCTGCAGGGTTTCCGGTTCTGCCGCCACCGCCTCGGCAACATCGGTCGCCTCGGCTGCGTCGTCGACGGGCACGGCCTTCGCTTCAATGGTCTCGACTGGCACGGCGTCCAGCATGGTGACCATGGTGACGTCGACCGAATTTTCGTCCTCGCCGGCTTGGGCCTGGTTGGCTGACGCGTTTCCAAGAGAGGCGATGCCGGCAAAGTCGGCGCCTTCGACCTGTACCGCCTCGTCGATGCCATAGATGAAGAAGAGCGCAACGGCTGCGTGGAAGATGCAGGAGACCAGCAGCGCCAGTTTCCACTTGCGCTTCAGGTCCAGCGATTTGACCGGCGTCGGGCCGAGCGGCTCGGCCGGCCGGTGGGTGATCAGGCCGTTGTGGTTGGCTGCAAAGTAGCGCTCGGGCGCTTCCCGGATACCGTTCTGAAGCGCGCCGTGCGGGATCGCCAGATCGGGATCGTCGGGCTCGAGCTCGGCCAACGCCCTGCCGGCCATCGGCCAAACCGGCCGGGCGGAAGCGAAGACTGGTTCGAGACCTGACGCCATAATTCCTACACGCCGAAGACGATGGTCGACTTCGTCTCCGGTTTCAGCTGGTTGAGGCAGGCTTTCGGGTCGATGCCCGCGCCCGTGCATTCGGTTGCATGGTTGACCAGTACGCGGCTCACCTTTGTGCAATCCGTGCCGGCGAGATCGAACCGGGCCACCTTCGTCTTGCCAGCCGGCAGTTCGTTGAAGTCGAGCACGGTCAGTCGGTCGACGACGCCGGCGTCATTGAACAGCGCGATCTCGAAGGCGGCCTTGGTCAGTTCGGAGCCGAGATTGTTGGTGACCACGAAGGTCAGCCGGCAGCCCTTGTCGGAGGGCTGCGCCCCATTGAGCTCGAGCACGAGCGCCGGAGCGGGGGGAGGGGCTGCGGCTTCCTGAGCCGAAACGGGCGAGGCCGCGGCGAAAAACGCCGCGGCCAGGATGCAGTATTTCGGTAGATTCATCTCGCTGTTCAGCCTCCGAAGCGCATGGTCGCTGCAAACTTCGCCGTGATGCCCGGCTCATAAAGGTCGTCGACCACCGTTGCGTTGAGCGGATTGATGT
>JAEYXI010000615.1 GCA_023428515.1 Pseudomonadota bacterium
ACAAATATATATTGCCGAGCCCGGCGTTCAGCGTATGGTCGAGGTGCGCCGCCTTCAGCGGCGCTCGTCTGCCGCGCAGGAGGTCGGAGAGCAGCCTGCCGTCGAGCGCGTTGCCGGTTGGCTCGACGCCGAGGTCGGCGAGCATCGGGTGTTCGTTCCTCTCGTCGGCGAACAGCATGAAGCCGAAGCGGCGGGGGTCGTTGAAGACGACCTTCGATTTCTTGCCGCGCGGCGAGGCTAGATGGAAGACGACGTGATCATGCGAGGCGGCCTTCGAGCGCTCGTGATGGAAGACGCCCGGCATCGAGGCGCCGTCCTCCTCCTCGATGCGGAAGGATCCGGACATGCCGAGATGGCAGATCAGCAGCGGCCCGCCCTCGATCGCGGCGGTCAGGTATTTCGCGCGCCGGCCGAGCGACACGATCCTTTTGCCGGAGAGTCGTTTGGCGAAGTCGGGCGGGAACGGAAAACGCAAATCCGGCCGTCGCGCCTCGATCAAGACGATGCGGGCGCCTTCCATGACCGGCTGCAGCCCACGCCTGACCGTCTCGACTTCGGGTAGCTCAGGCATATCAGGAGATCATCTTCAAGAACGAGGAACCGTGGCGGCCGGGTGGCAGGCCGAGATGCTCGGCGACCGTCTCGCCTATGTCGGCGAATGTGCCGCGCAGCCCTACATCGCCGCCGGTCAGGCCAGGGGCGATACCGATGACCGGTATGCGCTCGCGGGTATGGTCGGTGCCGGGCCAGGAAGGATCATTGCCGTGGTCGGCGGTCAGGATCAGCATGTCGCCTGGCAGCAGGCGCGCGATCGCTTCGGGGAGACGGGCGTCGAATGCCTCGAGCGCCCAAGCGTAGCCGGCGACGTCACGCCGGTGACCGAACTCCGTGTCGAAGTCGACGAAGTTGGCGAACACCAGGTCGCCGTCCCCGGCCTCCGTCATTGCCTCCAGCGCCTTGTCGAACATCTCCATGTTGCCGACACCCTTGCGCACCTCCGAAATGCCGCGATGCGCGAAGATGTCGCCGATCTTGCCGACCGCGATCACCCTGCTGCCGCGCTCGGTCAGCCGGTCAAGCAGGGTGGGTTCGGGCGGCGGCGTCGCGAAATCCTTGCGGTTCGGCGTTCGCTGGAACGCGTCGTTTGTTTCCCCGACGAAGGGACGCGCGATGATGCGGCCGATGTTCAGCGGATCGGCAAGCTTCCTTACGATCTTGCAGAGATCATAGAGCCGCTCGAGCCCGAAATGCGTCTCATGCGCGGCGATTTGGATGACGGAGTCGGCGGAGGTGTAGAAGATCGGCTTGCCGGTCCGGATATGCTCCTCGCCGAACTTCTCGATGATCTCGGTGCCCGATGCATGACAGTCGCCGAGTATGCCGGGCAGCTTGCCTTCGCGGATGATCGCCTCGGTCAGTTCGGCGGGGAACGTCGGAACCGTCCTTGGGAAATAGCCCCATTCGAAGGGCACCGGCAGGCCGGCGATCTCCCAGTGGCCTGACGGCGTATCCTTGCCCGACGAGATTTCCTGCGCGGCGCCATGGAAGGCCGAAGCGCGAGGAGGTGTGACGACGTCAAGGCCGGTGTAGCCCGCGGTCGCGACCGCCTGGCCGAGACCGAGCGACATCATGTTGGGCAGGTTGAGCGGCCCCTGCCGCAATCCCTCGCGATCCGCCAGGCCGGCGGCGCACTGTTCGGCGATGTGGCCGAACGTGTTCGCGCCGGCGTCGCCGAAACGCGCCGCATCCTCGGCTCCACCGATGCCGAATGAATCGAGGACGAACAGGAACGCACGCGACATTGGATAAGTGTTGGCTCGTGTTGCCGGACTGGTTGGCCAGACATAGGTTTTGCCATGGACATTGGCAATTCGGAAGATAGGCGCCGCCCAATGCTGACACCGGCAAGGCTGGCGGGCGTGGCGTTATTCATTGTGGCTACCGGCCTCGCGGTGCCGGCCTGCGCCGACTGGCGCGAGGAGATCGGCACGTTCAGGGTAGGCGTCGTTGCCGAGCCAGGTGCCGGCAACACGATCGCCGGCCTCGCCGAACTCAACGACGCCTTCACCAAGGCGCTTGGGCTGAAGGTCGAGTTCTTCGTCGCCCGCAGCTATTCCACCTTGATCGACGCACAGGCTTCGTCACGCATCGATTATGCTGTCTACAGCGCCTCGGCCTATGCATCCGCCTACCGGCGTTGCGAGTGCGTGGAGCCGCTGGTGGCCCCGACCGGTGAGGACGGGTCGATCGGCATCCACTCGGTGCTGATCGCCAGGGGTGGCCGCGTGGCTTCGATCGAAGACCTGGCCGGACGCCGCATCGCGCTTCTGCCTGCCGACAGCATCGCCGGCCATCAATTGCCGCTCGCCGCGCTCCGTCCTGCCGGCAAGCCGCTCAGCGGCACGGAGACCTTTTTCGTGAAGGCGGGCTCGGCCGAAGTTGCCGAGGCTATGCTTGCCGAGGGCAGCGTCGACGCGGTCTTCGGCTGGGCGCCTGCCGCGCCTCCCGGCGCGCCGGAGATCGAAGGTGGCACGATCGCGCGGCTGGTCGAGGCCGGGGTCGACCGCGCCGCGCTCTCCATCGTCTGGCGGTCGGACGTGCTCCGCTACGGACCGCACGCGGTGTCGAGCGATCTCGATCCGGAGCCGAGGCGGCGCCTGACGGCCTTCCTGACGGGGCTGAAGGAGGCGAATCCGGACCTGTACGAGCGGTTGGAGACGCATCATCTGGGCGGCTTCACGACCGCTTCGACGGCGGACTACGATACGGCGGTCGACATGATCAGCGCGCTGGCCGAAGCACCGTCGCCAGTGCAATGATCGTCCGCGATCAATAGCAGTTGTCGCAGGGGATGGTCGTGCTCATGCGCGGCCTGAGATAGTAGGTCTCTTTCATCGAGATGCCGTCGAAGGCCGAAGCCAGCCCGAGCGTGCTCTTGGCGGACGCCACCCAGGTGATGATCGGCTCGTATTCGAGCGAGCTTTCCGCACGGATTAGGAAACTGCCCTCGATCCGGAGGGTCGGGGGCAGATCGGTGACTGGTTTGTCCTTCGCATCACCAACCTGGGGTGTTCCTTCGACGAGCTTTCTCGACCAGACGACCCTCGCCGTGGATTCGTCGACAACCTCGATCGCCGTGATGGTGATGTCCGGTTGGCTGCGATTGTATGGCTGCAGCGTCGCTTCGCCGATGCGCATGATGGCTTCGAGTTCATCCTTGGACATCGTCTGCTGCTGCGTGACGAGGTCGGCGACCATGCTGCCGACGCGGCCGACCCTCTTGTTGGTCTCGATTGCCTGGGCGACTTCCATGGTCACGAAATAGAGGCAGAGCAGCAGCGGCACGATAAGCGCGAACTCGAGCGCCGCCACGCCGCTTCGGTCGTGAAGCAGCCGCTTCACCCGGTTCCCGAACTGTGCCCCCGCACCTGCAGACATGTCATGTACCTTTCCCCGGTCTATGCCGGGCGAAGCGTGTCTCAATCGTCGAACGGCTCGTTCTTCCAGGTGACCGACGCGAAATGCAGAGTCTTGCTGCCTTCGAGATTCGTGACGAGCTTTGACATGAAGTCGGTGATGACCGGCCATCTGTAGAAGACGCGGAGCATGTTTATCGACATCGATTCTCCGGGTGTCGGAGGATAGAAACCCGTCGTGTCGATATCCCCGTCCTTGAGCTTGATGCGGACCGCCGCCGCCTGGGCGAAAGTGTCATACTTATGCAGGTCCACCTCGAGCGAGACCACGCAGGTCGTCGGAGAGACCAGGATGTCGAGCCTGTCGCAAATCTTCTGCTTGAGAGCATCCGCCGCAAGGTCCGGGCCAGGTTTGAGCTGTCCGGTGCGGATCTGGCGTGCGACGTCGTCGGTGATGTTCGACAGGAGTTGCTGGCCGGCGAACGAGATGCAGGTCTCGAGGATGGCGAAGACCAGGATCGCGAATGGGATCGACAGCAGCGCGAACTCGATCGCCGTGCTGCCGCTGCGGTTGCGCAGGAAGCGCGCGAGAAAACTCTGCCGGCGCCCTTTCTGGGTCGGTTCGGATTGCGTGCACATGTCTGGCCCCCGCCGATCCTGATGCGATATCGGGAGGACGCTACGACATTCCGGTTGAGGCCGCGTTTTGCTGACAGGCGCAATTGTCGCGACTGCTTTTACGTGGCGTTAATTGTCACGCTGGGGGCAGGCGCGTTTGCTGCTTGAGCAATTCCGGGATTCGAACAAACCGGAACGTTAGTTGCCCATTTCCTGCTCGGACTGGCGCTCGGCGTCGGTCTTGTAGGAGCTTTCGCAGAAGGGCGTGCAGGACAGCGTCTGCACCGCCGCGCGCCTGTATATCCGGAGCGTCGAGGCGGTCGAGCGGCTGACGATCACCTGCTCGTCGATGATCGGCGCGCCGGTATCGTCGAGGATGACGAGGTTGGTGACCCCGAAACCCTTGCCGGTCAGCACTACGGTCGAGGCGTCCTGGACCGAGGCGTCTGCGATCTCCGGATTGCCGATGACGATGGTGTCGGCCGCGCGCGACAGTTTGACGATCTTGGCCTGGTTCATCGTCACCTCGATGCCTTCCGCAAGCGCGGGCATCGCCGTCGAGGCGATCAGGAATGCGAGTCCGAGGGACAAACCATGCTTCGCCATGCGGCTCTCCGACAGTCGAGTTCAACAGAAGATGAACGATATTGGTGAACCAAGGGTTAAACGGTCCGGAGCGGCGTCCCTGCCGGGTGCCGGGATGCTTCGCCGACACACTCTGCCGCACGCCTTGGAATCCGCGCGCCGCGTCCGCACGCGAGGGCATGTCGGCGCCCGTCATCCGTTATCTTACCGTTAAGCCAATTGCTGCTTCGCCCGGCGAAAGGATTCGGTAAGGCTCTTTCTTAAGCCGTTTGAAAGAGCTTCCTCCTAGATTGCTGCCATCCGATCAACCGGTCACAGAAGTTGACGGAAGTGCTGTAACACGGAGTAGGAGCTCTACCATGTCGAAGCTTTTTGCACGCTTTGTGAATGACGAATCCGGCGCGACCGCCATCGAATATGGCCTGATCGCTGCCCTCATCGCTCTGGCCATCATGGTCGGCGCCGGCGCTGTCGGCAACGCCATCGGCGACAAGTTCAACGACATCGCGACCGAGC
>JAEYXI010000622.1 GCA_023428515.1 Pseudomonadota bacterium
ATCGCGCTCGTTGCCGGCGGCGCCATCGGCGCCAGCAACGGCGTCCTGACCAATGGCTTGCGGCTCAACCCCTTCATCGTCACGCTCGGCACGATGAGCGTGATCACCGGACTGTCGCTGGTGCTGACCGGCGGCCTGACGCAGCCACTGGCAATTGCAGGATTCAACTGGCTGGGCTCCGGCCGCATCGCCGGCATCCCGTTCCCGCTGATCCTCATGCTCGCCGTGTTCCTCGTTATATGGTGGGTGATGGCCTTCACGCCCTTCGGCCGTTTCATCTATGCTTCCGGCGGCAACCCGGAAGCCAGCCGCATGCTCGGCATCCCCGTCGATCGCACGCAGATCACGCTCTACGTTCTGTCGGGCGTTGCAGGCGCGCTCGCCGGCATCATCGTCGCCGCCATGCTCGGAGCGGCCGCTCCCGATTCGGTCGGCAAGCACCTGCTGACGGTCATCGCGGCGATCATCCTCGGCGGCACCAGCCTGTTCGGCGGGCGCGGCTCGGTCTGGGGCACGCTGCTCGCAGTCCTGATCCTCGGCACGCTGAACAACGGCCTGACGCTTCTCAACGTGTCGAGCTTCTGGCAGGACGTGACGAAGGGCGCGGTGCTTCTTCTCGCGGTTGGCCTCGACCAACTGCGCGTCCGCTCACAGAACTGAAACAGGCCTTCGCTCAACCCTAGAAGGAGAAAATCATGCCCGAGCGCATCGCCTTCCGCATGAACCTCAATCCGGGTCAGGCGGCGGAATACAAGAAACGTCACGACCAGATCTGGCCGGAACTCAGCCAGGCGCTGCGCGACGCGGGCGTGTCGGATTATTCGATCTGGCTCGATCCCGAGACGAACCACCTCTTCGCCACGCTCATCCGTGCTGACGATCACAAGATGGACAGGCTGCCACAGACCGAGATCAATCGCCGCTGGTGGGATTTCATGGCCGACGTCATGCAGTACACGGATCGCAACGAGCCGCTCGTCGTGCCGCTGCAAAAAGTCTTCTACATGGCCTGAACAGGTAGCCAGGAGAGACGGAAGGGGTAGGAAGTCCAGGGGTAGGTGGCGCTGACCTCAGGCGCTTCGATACCCTAGCGCGGGTTCAGCTAAATCAGAGGCGGGACCATACGGAACTGCACGGGGGCAGAGCATGTCGATTCCCGCGAGGCCTTGACGCAATCGCCGCGTGGCCGCGCGGCCGAGGACAACTGGTCAATGCGCCTGCCGGCGTCGGCATGTTCGACAGCCAGGTTCCGCTGGCCGATGTGGTGGGGCGGCTGACCGCGGGTGTCGATATTGCCAGCGCCAACGGCCTCAGCCTGCGCCTCGACTACCGGGGATCGTTCGCAGACACCTTCACCAGCCACGGCGGCGCGCTGCGGCTGGGATATAGATTCTGAGCGGGGACGAAGAGGCTCGGATCGGCCCAGAGGGGACATTTCCCGACGTCCGCTCTTGATGCAGTGGACAGCTCTCCTTCGCCTGCGGCTAGCGGTCGCGCAGCTCAGTGCTCATCGCATGGGACGAGCCCTTTCGCATGTGGGCGCTGAGCCAAATGCCTGCGATCGTGGCGATATAGGGAAGCATGAGCAGGAAGTGCTGGGAGACAATGTCGCCGAAGCGGAGTTGGGCGCGAATGCCGAGCGTGTCGACCGCAGCGAAGAATGTCGCGGCAATCGCCGAGTAAACGGGATGGCCCGCGCCGAACACCGCCGCGGAGAATGCCATGTATCCGCGCCCGGCTGTCATGTTGATGCTGAAGATATTGAGATTGCCTAGGGCAAGCTCCGCCCCTCCAAGCGCGCACAGCACGCCTCCCATGGCGAGTGCAATGAGGCGCATGCGCGAAGGGTCGGCTCCTACCGCGCGAGCTGCGAAAGGATGCTCTCCCGTTGCGGCCAGTCGCAGCCCGAAGCGGGACCGTCGCAAGAGCAGCCACAACGCGTAGACGACGAACGGCATGAGGAGGACAAGGAGGGAAACCGAGGAGAGGACGCCGAGCCCATCGATTCGCGGAAGCCCCAGAGGCGACCTGACAGCGCCTTGAACGCCGTAGATCGCCTGCAGGGCGAGGTCGGTCCCGCCAAGTCCGAGCCCGGTCAAGCCCAGGCCGGCGATGATGACGTTGCACCGCAGCTTCTCGACGACGAGCCAGAACAGCACCGACATGGCGACGCAGACCGCGATGGCGATTGCCAGGCCGACCGTGACCGAACCGCTGGCGGCCACACCGACCACGGCAGCGCATGCGCCGGCGATCATCAGCCCCTCCAGGCCGAGATGCCAGATGCCGGCCCTCTGCGCCAGCATGCCAGCCATCGCCACATAGATCAGCGGCGTGCCTGAGCGGAGGATGCCGACAAGCAGGTCGATCATGATGATTTTCCGGCGCTTGGCCGCAGAAGCGGACCGAGGAAGGAAAGCTTCGGCCACACCTTTGCGGTGATCAGCAAGGCGATGGCTGCATTGATGACGTCGACCGCCGATGAAGGCAGTCCAGCCATGATCGGCAGATAGAGGCTTGCCGAGGCGAGCCCGCCGAAGAACACGGCGGCAACGACGACGCCTGGGACCGAGAGGCCGGCCACCAGCGCGATCACGATAGCCGCGAAGCCGTGCCCCGGCATGAAGCCGGCGACCAGCCGCCCGCTTGGCCCGAGATATTCCATCGATCCGGCGAGACCCGCGAGGCCGCCGCTGATCAGAAAGCTGGAGAGGGCCAGCGGGCCAAGCCTTGCGCCCTGCCACCTGAGCATAGCCGGATTGCGCCCGGCAAGGCCGGACACTATGCCGAACGGCGTCCGGGTGGCGAGCAGCCATATCCCGATGCCGACGATCGTCACGAGGCAGATGATGGTGAGAGACGCGCCCTGCGAGGTACTGATGCGGTAGGCCGCGTCCACAGGAGCCGTCGCGCTGAGTTCGGAGGTGCCTCTCGGATCCTTCAAAGGGCCAGACGTCACATAGACGAGGAGCAGGCCGGCGATGAAGTTCGACATCAAGGTCGTCAGGACCTCATCGGCGCCGGAGCGTATCCGCAATATGCCGGGCCAAAGCGCCCAGAGGGCGCCGCCGGCAATACCGCCTGCCACCGTCAGCGGGATGACGAGGAGCGGTGTCTGTCCGGCCAGGGCATGCATGGCGAAGGCAGCCGCTATCGCGCCGAGATAGAATTGCCCCTGTATGCCGACATTGAAGAAGCCCGCTCGAAACGCCACCAGCACGCCGCAGGCGGATATGAAAAGGGGAAAGGCCCAACGCAGCGTCCCCATCCACGCCGATTTGGACAGGAAGGCGCCGTCGGCGATGCTTTGCAACATCGACAGACTGGGATAGCCGGCGAGTTCGAAGGCGACCGAGCAAACGAGCAGGGCAAGCAGGACGAAGACGACGGACCTGACGACGGCCACAAGATTGCCGCTCATGCCGCCGCTCCCGTCATCGCCATGCCGATGGATTTCAGGCAGTAGGGCGGCTGGAACTCTCCGACGATCTTTCCTGAAAGCATGACGACTATGCGGTCGCTGATATCGAAGAGCTCATCGAGGTCGGACGAGATCAATACGACACCCGCTCCCCTTTCGCGCGCGTCCCGGAGCGTCTGCCAGACGAACGCCGAGGCTGCGATGTCCAGCCCGCGCGTGGGCTGGGCCGCGACGATCACCCTGGCGCTTTCGTCGATCTCGCGAGCGAGGATGACCTTTTGTGCGTTGCCGCCCGACAGCGAGCTTGCGGGCTGGTCCACCTGCGAGAAGCGGACCGACCACCGCTCGAGAGCCGACCGGCACGAGGTCCGCAATGCCGACGTGTCGATCAGGCGAAGCAGCGGACCCGACAGCAACTGTCCAACCGACCAGTTCTCCCACAGCGATGTGTTCAGGCTCAATCCGTCGATGTTTCGCTCGAAGGGAATGATACGGAGGCCGGCGGCCCGGCGATCGAGCAGCGGACGTCTGGTGAAGTCGTCGGTCGCTATGCCAATCCGGCCCGCCTGTGCGTCGATCAGAGCGCCCAAGGCGCCGACGAGCGTTCTCTGGCCGTTTCCTTCCACACCGGCGATGCCGACGATCGAACCTTTCTCCACGCGGAGGGACAAACCGTCCAGCCCCTGATCCTCCCCGTGCCTTGCGGTGCTGAGTTGGTCCACTTCGAGAACCGGCGCCGCTTTTTCGCTTGTGTCGACTTCGCTTGTGTCGACGTCAACGACAGGCTCGCCGGTCGGCACGGCAATTCCGGCAAGCGCCAAGCCGTCTCGCGCGACCTGCTCGCGCGCCGCGGCCGGCGGATCGCCGATGATGGCCGCGGCGATTGCGGATGCATTCAGACCGCTCAACGGATCGGGACCGGCGATATGCTTGCCGCCTCTCAGGATGGTCACCGTCTCGGCGATCTCGGTAACTTCATGAATCTTGTGCAGGATGAGGAGGATCGTTACGCCCTCGTCGCGCAGGCGGCGTATCCGCTCGAAGAGCATCTTGATGCCGGTCGGCGAGAGGACTGCCGTGGGCTCGTCGAGGATCAGTATGCGTGCGTCGCCGGCCAGGGCGCGGGCGATCTCCACGCCTTGCTGCGTTTCGATGGGAAGGTCGCCGATCCTTGCACTTGGCGGTGCAGTGATGCCCATCCTGTGAAGATGGTCTTTCCATCGCGCCTCTAGGCCGCGACGGGAATACAAAGGCGGGAATGACCGCGTCGCCGCGCCGAACTCCATGGCTTCGGCAATGGTGAAGGACAAGGGGAGGGCGAAGCTCTGATGCACCAGCTCGACGCCCGCCGCGCGTGCGTGCTGGACACCACCGCGCGTGATGTCCAGCACATTGGCGACGACCGTGCCGGTGGTGGGGCGAACGATGCCGGCGCAGACGCGTGCGAAGGTGGTCTTGCCGGCTCCGTTCTGCCCTACCACCGCGTGAATCTTCCCCGGCGCGAAGTCGAGGCTGACATCGTTCAATGCGGCGACGGCTCCGTACTGGACACCGACGCCGCTGCAGGCAAGCGCCGGCTGTCCGACAGCAGACTGGGCGCTGTCGATGGCAGGTTCCGCTCGCGACAGCACGTCAGGGCTCGACGTTGAACGGAATCTCGAGCGTGCCCGCCATGATGTCGGCCTTGGCTTTCTCGATATCCGGCCAGATCTCCTTGGC
>JAEYXI010000677.1 GCA_023428515.1 Pseudomonadota bacterium
GCTTCATCGTTCCGGTCCTGGCAGCGCTGGTGATCGCCTTCGCGAGCTGGCCGCTCTACCGCAGGCTGCTTGACGCCGTCGGCGGCAGCAGGACGGTGGCGGCAAGCATCGCGCTGCTGCTGATCCTGGCTTTCCTCATCGTGCCGATCATGATGGCCGGCAGCTACGCGATCACCGAAATCCGGGAATGGGTCGGCTGGGCGCTGGAAACCAATCGCCTGGGCGCGCCGACGCCGGGGTGGATCGCCCAACTGCCGATCGCCGGCGAGTGGCTCGACCAGCAGTGGACGAAGCACCTGGCCCACCCCGGCGGCATCGGCGAGATCATCCAACTGGTCAGCGGCGCCAATATCGGCAGCATCTACCGGGGTGTGGTGGCGGCGGGAGGCAGCGCCTTCAGCCTGCTGCTGACGCTGCTCTTCATGCTGATCGCGCTGTTCTTCACCTATCGCGACGGCGAGAAGTTTGCCGCGCAAGTAGACAGGCTTGGCGAGCGCATCCTGCCGATGCGCTGGGAACGCATTTCCAGGGTGGTGCCGGCGACGATCAGCTCGACGGTCACCGGCATGACGCTGATCGCGATCGGCGAGGGCGTGGTGCTCGGCATCGCCTACTGGATCGCCGGCGTGCCGTCGCCGGTCACGCTCGGCGCGCTGACCGGCCTGATGGCGCTGATCCCGGGCGGCGCGCCGCTTTCCTTCACGCTGGTGTCGATCTACCTGGTGGCCAGCGGCTCGCCGGTCGCCGGCGTCGCGCTTTTCCTGTGGGGCTCGATCGAACTCTTCATCGTCGACAAGACGCTCAGACCAAAACTCGTCGGCGGCCCGATAAAACTGCCTTTCCTGCCGACCTTCTTCGGGCTGATCGGCGGCGTGAAGACTATGGGCCTGCTCGGCCTCTTCATCGGGCCCGTGCTGATGGCGATCCTCGTGTCGATCTGGCGCGAATGGCTGCGCGAGGCGGAACTGGCGGCCGAACCAATGCCGGATCAGGCTGCCGGGTCACCGGTGGTGGTAGAGGCGGAACCCCTGGCAACCGGCCCGGCAAAAGCCACAATCGGGTTGAAGACGTAGAGTCTCGACGTCTCGGATAACGCATGACCAACGACATCACATGGCCACGCCGGCCGGCCGCGGCTTTTGCGCTTCTCAGCCTGCTTGCCATTGCAGGCTGCCAGAACACATTTTCGATGGTCGCGCCCAAGGGCGGTGTCGGCGCCTCGGCCACGGGCGAGACATATCTGACGTCGATCCGCACCGACCACGGCCTGCCGCCGCTGACGCGCGACGACAGACTGGAGAAGGCTGCCGCGCAGCAGGCTGGCTACATGGCGCGCGCGTCCGAGATGAGCCACCGCACCGGCTGGCGCAAGGATTTTACGACCCGCATGAAGGAGAACGGCGTCGAGGGCGCGGCGGCGGAGAACGTCGCTTATGGCGCGATGGATCCGGAAAAGCTGTTCCAGATGTGGATGGATTCCAAAGGGCATCGCCGCAACATGCTCGATCCCAGGTTTGCCCATTACGGGCTTGCCTCCGCCGAGGACGGGCAGGGCCGGAAGTACTGGGCGCTGGTGCTGGGCAGGTAGCCTAAGCCGGATATTCGACCGCTGTTTCGGCGCGGCGGCGGCGGTGTCCTTGGATCAACTGCCAGATGGAATGAGCGACCAGCGCAACGACCAGGATGACGCCGCCGATCAGGCTGTTGCGGGAAGGCGTCTCGTAGAAGATCAGCCACATCCAGACCGGCGCGAGCACGGTTTCCAGCAGGTAGAACATCGCGACCTCCGGGCCGGAGATGTAGCGCGGCCCCTGGGCGAGGCAGAAGAACGACAGCGGCATGATGACCGCGCCGTTGAAGATGATCCACCAGGGTTCATCGATGCGGAAACCCGTGCCTCCGACCATGAACGCCGCCACCGCGAAGGGGAGGACGACGCCGACGAGCGCGGTAAATCCCATGTCCTCGCGGCTGGCGCGCGAGATGGTGATGGCGGCCGCGATGGTGAGCGCCGAACAGGCCGCCATCAGGTCGCCGAACAGATTGCCTGACCCGACCGAGTCCCAGACGATGATGAGGATGCCGAAGATCATCGCGGCCATGGCGAGGAGCGTGCCGCCGCGCGGCCGCTCGCCGAGGAATATCCACGAGAGCAGTGCGGCGAACATGGTGTTGAAGGCGAGGATGAAGACGAGGTTCGCCGTCGTGGTGTTGTAGACGCCGGTGATGAAGAAGATCGAGCCGAGGCCGTAGAGGCCGGCGACGATCAGGCCCTTGCGGCCGGGCACCAGCTTTGGAGCAGACGGTGTGATCAGCCGCCAGACCGCCCAGATGACCAGCGCGGCGAGGAAGGTGGTGCCGGTGCGCACCATGAGCACGGACCACGCATCGCCGCTGGCGAGCTTGAGCAAGGGGATGTCGATGGTGAGCGCCAAGCCGCCTATGCCGGTGATAAGCAGGCCCTTGGCATGGTCGGTGTGTGTGGATGACATGTCGCACCGTCGGAAGGCAACGGCAGCGTAACTCTACGGGCCGGCTGGTTTGTCGGATCGCCCGGATCAGGGCTGCCCGCCGTAGCGCTCCCAGCCCTTCGGGCCAAGATGCTCCTGCGGCAGGAAGCGGACCTTATAGTCCATCTTGCGCGACCCGTTGACCCAGTAGCCGAGATAGACATGGGGCAGGCCGGCGGCGCGGGCGCGCGCGATGTGGTCCAGGATCATGAAGGTGCCGAGCGAGCGGTCGGCGAAGTCGGGATTGAAGTAGGAATAGACCATCGACAGGCCGTCGGCCATCCTGTCGGTGAGCGCGACCGCGATCAACTCCCCCGTACCCTTGCCGGTGATGAAGGTGTCGGGGCCGCGCTTCCTGTATTCGATGACCTTGGTGTCGACATGCGTATCCTCGACCATCATGGCGTAGTCGAGCACCGTCATGTCCGACATGCCGCCCCTGCGATGGCGGGCGTCGAGATAGGTGCGGAAAAGCGAATATTGTTCGGTCGAAGGCTCGGCGTCGTGCATCTCTCCGATGAGATCGGCATTACGCTGAGTGACGCGGCGCATGTTCTTTGTCGGCTTGAATTCGTCGGCGAGGATGCGGACCGAGATGCAGGCCCGGCAGCTCTCGCATGCTGGACGGTAAGCGATCTTCTGCGAACGCCTGAAGCCGCCCTGGGTGAGGAGGTCGTTCATCTCGGGCGCCTTGTCGCCGACGAGGTGGGTGAAGACCTTGCGCTCGAACTGGCCGTCGACATAGGGGCAGGGTGACGGCGCGGTCAGAAAGAATTGCGGCGACTGTGTCGGATGGTGCGTCATCGCTTGCCGAAGAGACTGCTCCTTTGCGAATCGCTCTACCTTGAGCCCTGTCGCAAAAATTTCAACCGGATTGTAGGCGTCATGATTCGACGCCGGCGCGTTCCCGTCAAGGTCCGGGAGCGACTAGAACGATGTCAGCGGTCGGAGCGGGTGACGACCGTGCCGAGCAGCAGGTCGTGCAGCGTCCGCTTGCGGTCGGCAAACAGCGAGACGAGCAGGATAAGCGGCGTGAGCACGACGTTGCCAGCCCAAAAGAGCACCGAATGCACCACGGCGAGCAAGCCGTCGACGGGGCGGCCGTCGAGGCGGTCGAGCCGGATGCCCATCATGCGCATGCCCACGGTCGCCTGGTTGCGGCTGCCGAGCGTGCTCCAGACATAGATCAGCGCCACCGCCGGAACGAGGATGCCGAAGAGCGCCCAGCCCAGCCCGAAGGTTAAAAGGCCAAGCAGCGCGATGAGGATCGCGAAGGGAATGGAGAGCAGGCCGACGATCAGATAGTCGAGCAGGAAGGCGAAGACGCGCCGCGTACGCACGCCGTCATAGGCGCGTACGTCATCCAAACGGGTGGCGATGACCTCGCCATCTAAAACACGGGTGTTCACTCTTTTCTCCTGCGGCGCTTCTGTCATGCGCCTGTCAGCGAAGATGGTGAAGGATCGCCGCCGATTCAAGAATCGGGCCGGGCAGACAGCGCATCCCAAGGCCCGCGAAAGCCAATCATGCGAGCGATAATTGCCGATCGGTTGAGTTCAGCGCAGCGTTAACTTACGCTGCATTGCAGCAAAAGCCGGCATTACCGGCGAGGGGAACCATATGCAGCAATACGACATGGTCGTCATCGGCAGCGGCCCGTCCGGCCGGCGTGCCGCTATCCAGTCGGCGAAGCTCGGCAAATCGGTGCTGGTGGTGGACAAGGGGAGCCGGCTGGGCGGCGTCTCGGTGCATACGGGCACTATCCCGTCGAAGACGCTGCGCGAGACGGTGCTCAACCTGTCCGGCTGGCGCGAGCGCGGCTTCTACGGGCGCGGCTACCGCGTCAAGCAGGACATCTCGATCGGCGACCTGATCCAGCGCCTGCACAAGACGCTCGACCACGAGGTCGAGGTGCTGCAGCACCAGTTCATGCGCAATGGCGTGCGCCACATGCGGGCGACGGCGAAATTCCTGGCCAGCGACAGGCTGCAACTCACAAACGAGAATGGCGATACGAGCGAGGTCGGCTTCGCCAATGCGATGATCTCGGTGGGTACAAGGCCGTATCGGCCGCATAGCGTGCCGTTCGACAAGGAACACGTGTTCGACAGCGACGAGATGCTGTCGCTGCAGCAGTTGCCGCGCACGCTGACGGTGATCGGCGGCGGCGTGATCGGGGTGGAATATGCGACGATCTTCTCGGCGCTCGACGTGCCGGTGACGCTGATCGAGACCAGAAACACGATTCTCGACTTCGTCGATGGCGAGATCGTCGATGATTTCCTGCACCAGATGCGCGACCGCGGCATGGCGATCCGGCTAGGCAGCACGGTGAAGGAGATCCAGGTGCGGAACGGCTCGGTGGAGATCACGCTTGGCGACGGCCGCATGGTGCGCTCGCAGATCGCGCTCTATGCGGCCGGCCGCAGCGGCAATGTCGGCAGCCTGGGGCTGGACACGGTAGGCATCGAGGTCGACAGCCGCGGCCGCATCAAGGCCAATCCCGAGACGTTCCAGACGACCGTGCCCAACATCTATGCGGCAGGCGACGTGATCGGCTTCCCGAGCCTGGCCTCGACCGCGATGGAGCAGGGCAGGGTGGCTGCCTGCCATGCCTTCGGCGTGACGCTGCCGCCACCTCCGGAGACTTTCCCCTATGGCATCTATTCGGTGCCCGAGATCTCGACAGTGGGGCAATCGGAGGAGCAGGTACGCAGTTCTGGCGAGCCCTACGAAGTCGGCGTGGCGCGTTTTCGCGAGACCTCGCGCGGCCACATCATGGGCGTGGATTCGGGCTTCCTGAAGCTGGTCTTCTCGATCGAGACGCGCCGGCTGCTTGGCGCCCATATAGTCGGCGAGGGCGCGACGGAGTTGATCCACATTGGCCAAGCCGTGATCAATCTCGGCGGCACGGTCGACTTCTTCGTCAACAACACGTTCAACTATCCGACGCTCGCGGAAGCCTACAAGATCGCAGGGCTGGATGCATGGAACAGGATGGGCCACGGCTGACCGCTGCCGACGAAATGGTGATTTGCCTTCGGCGATATCCGCGCGGAAAAGCGGGAGCGATGCAATGGAGGATCGCCGGCCTGCATGAACCGACGCCGTTTTCTGCGCGCCACTGCGCTGCTGGGCACTGGAACCGTTGTGGGCGGCACCAGTAGCGCCAACGCGAATCCCTACTACAAGGGGCCGGTCTCTCAGCATTTCGACGGACGCCGCTTCTTCAATCCGGAAGGCATGGAGCCGGCCGGATTTGGAAGCCTGCTGCGCTGGCAGTTCGGCGGCGGGCGTAGCCGTTGGCCGGTGTCCTGGCCTCCGGAGCCGGTGTTCAACGTTCCGGACGAGCGGGTCCAGGGCAGCAGCCTGAGGGTGACGATGGTCGGTCATGCGACGCTGCTCATCCAGGTTGCCGGGCTGAATATCCTGACTGACCCCGTCTATTCGCCTCGCGCTTCGCCTTTCACGGCTGTCGGACCGCGCAGGGTCAATGCGCCGGGCATCGATTTCGAGCAGCTGCCGCCCATCGATCTCGTGCTCTTGACCCACAATCACTATGACCATCTCGACCTGGCGACGCTTGCCCGGTTGAAGGCCGTGCACGATCCGCTCGTCGTGACGCCGCTCGGCAACGACCGCATCGTGCTGGACCGGGTGCCTGGCATGCGCATCCATCTCCAGGACTGGGGCGATGCGGTTGAGGTCGGAGCGGCGTCCGTCCATTGCGAACCGGCGCATCATTGGTCGGCGCGTGGCCTGGGCGACCGGCGGATGGCGCTCTGGTCGGCCTTCGTGATGGAAACCAGCGCTGGCAATATCTACCATGTCGGTGATACCGGCTTTCATTCCGGCATCAACTACCGCGCCGCGCGTGAAAAGCATGGCAAGTTCCGTCTGGCCAACCTCCCCATCGGCGCCTACGAGCCGCGGTGGTTCATGCGCTCCCAGCACCAGAACCCGGAAGAAGCGGTCGAGGGCATGCGTCTCTGCGGAGCGGAGCATGCCGCGGGTCATCACTGGGGCACGTTCCAATTGACCAACGAGCCGATCGAAGAGCCGCGCGACCATCTGCGGCAGGCGCTTGCACAGGCGGGCGTGGAAGAAGGCCGGTTTCGGCCGCTTATGCCTGGCGAGGCCTGGGATGTTCCTTGAGCCGGAGAATGGCGCCTAAAAATTTTTAGGCTTGCTGTCGAATCCTCCTGCCCCAGTTCGTCATAGGAAGGATAGCAACGGAGGAATACCCAATGCCCAAGATGATTTTCGTCAACTTGCCGGTGACCGACCTCAAGCGCTCGACTGCGTTCTACGAGGCGATCGGCGCGACGAAGAATCCTGCGTTCAGTGACGATACGGCGTCCTGCATGGTCATTTCCGAGACCATCTACGCCATGCTGCTGACGCATGAGAAATACGCGCAGTTCACCTCGAAGAAGATCGTCGACGCCAAGACCAGCAGCGAGGTGATGATCGCGCTCTCTGCCGACAGCCGCGAGGATGTCGATGGCATGGTCGACAAGGCGAAGGCCGGCGGCGGCTCGCCCGACCCGACGCCGACGCAGGATTTTGGCGTCATGTATGGCCGCAGCTTCGAGGACCCGGACGGCCATATCTGGGAAGTGGTGTGGTTGGATGCCGAGGCGGCCGCGGCCGGCGGCGACCAGTTCGCCGCGGCGTAAATGAGCTAGCGGCGCGGCGCGGACGTCGAGTTCCGGACGAGGAGCGCGAC
>JAEYXI010000007.1 GCA_023428515.1 Pseudomonadota bacterium
CACGGTCTGGGGAAGCGGGCCGGCGGGAGCGCTCGCGCTTCTCGAACTGGACGCGGCGCGCGGGCGCAATCCCGATGCCGACATCACCTTCATGGCGGCGAGCTGGAGCCATTGTCCGGCCGCCGGCTGGACGGCGGCGCTGCTCAAGGCCGTGTGGAAGCGGGCTTCATCCGATGGGGCGGCGTCATGAGCGACCCGATCTTCGAAGAACTCAGGTTCCGCAACCTCACGGTCAAGAACCGCGTCTTCCGTTCGAATATTTCCGGACGCTTCGACAATGAGGACGGCTCACTCACCCAGACGCGCATCAACTGGGAATGCAAATTCGCCAAGGGCGGCGTCGGTGCGATCATCTCCTCCTACGTGCCGGTGCTGATGGAGGGCCGCATCATCGCGGGCTATGCGACGGTGCATCGCGACGACTTCATCCCGCTATGGGCGAAGCTTGGCGAAGCGGTGCACAGCTTCGGCGCGAAATACATCATGCAGCTCAGCCATTCGGGCCGGCAGATGGACCTGCCGGGAATCCACAACCAGCACCGGCCGACACTTTCCTCGACCAGCCGCAAGGAGCCGCTGCACGGCTTCCTCTGCCAAGCGATGACCAAGGCCGACATCCATCGCACCGTCCAGGCCTTCGCGCGCGGGGCGTGGCGGGCGCGCGAGGCGGGGCTCGACGGCGTCGAGCTGCATGCCGCGAACGGCTATCTGTTCACACAGTTCCTGAGCTCCGGGATCAACGACCGCACTGACGAATATGGCGGTTCGCTGGCCAACCGCGCGCGCTTCCTGCTGGAGGTGATCGCGGCGATCCGCGAGGCGGTCGGGCGCGACTTCCACCTGCAGGTGAAGCTCAGCGCCATCGAGCGCAACAACGTCATCCCGTGGGAGGGCAAGGGCAACACGCTGGCGGATTCGGTGCAGGTGGCCAAGTGGTGCGAGCAGGCCGGCGTCGACGCGCTGCACGTCTCCACCGGCTCGCTGTTCCCGCATCCGCTTAACCCGCCGGGCGATTTGCCGATCGACGTGCTGGCTTCCACCTATGACGTGCTGATCAGCTCGGGCGTCTACGGCTTCCGCAATTTCCTGCTGTTCCGCTACCCGCTGCTGAGGCCGATCTTTCGCTGGATCTGGTTCCGCATGAAGAAGGGCCTGCCCTTCGAGGCGATCAGCATCGAGGAGGCGCGGGCGATCAAGGCGACGGTCGGGATTCCCGTCATCAACACCGGCGGCTACCAGACGGCGTCCGTGGTGCGCAAAGGCCTGGAGACGGGCGCCTTCGACGCGGTGGCGATCGCGCGCTCGCTGATCGCCAATCCCGACCTCGTCGAGCAGTGGCGGGCCGGTGTGGAAAAGCCCGCGAATCCTTGCACCTATTGCAACAAGTGCCTGGTCAACGCGCCGGAGAACCCGATGGGCTGCTACGAGCAGGCACGCTTCCCGTCTCGCGACGCCATGATCGAGCAATTGATGAGTATCTACCGGGCCAAGCCGCAGCTTGTCATTCCATCCCCGGCAGAGGTCTAGATGACGAGCGAACCGGTCACGGCGGTCGAGTCCTGGCGCTTGCGGCGCAACTGGAAGGTCAACCTGCTCGCGCTTCTGGCAGCGGTGCTGCTTGTTCTCTTCCTGGCAGCGCTGGTCGTCGGCATCATGGTGCTGAGGCGCATCTCGGACAACAGCACGCCGCACTACGCTGACATCGTCGAGCACTTCAAATACGGCTCGATAGGCGCGGAGCCGAGCAGTGGCATTCCTTATGCAATCTGGAAAGTGTTGCCGGCACTTTATCCCGACGAGTTCGACGGACGCGACGATTATTCGGCTTTCGGATTCCTCTACGAGGAGGACGGGGCGGGTAGGCAACGCGAGTTGCCAATAGGCGTCTCGCAACGAAAGGTGCGCGGCGTCGACGTTGTCTGGCTGAACTGCGCCACATGCCACACCGGGACATGGCGCGCCGACGCGGACGATACCGCAGCGATCGTGCCGGCGATGCCTTCCAACCATCTCGACTTCGGCCGTTTCGTGCGCATGGTGTTCCGGCTGTCGACCGATCCACGGCTGGCGCCTGACCGCCTGTTCGAGGTGATGGAAGCGCAGGGCATCGAGTTGGACGCGCTGGACCGACTGATATGGCGGATCGGCGTCCTGCCGATCTTTCGCGAGGGCCTGCTGCAGACGCGTGCCAGCCTGCTGCCGCTGATGGACGTGCAGCCGCCCTGGGGACCGGGACGTGTCGATACGTTCAACCCCTACAAGCTGCTGCAGTTCGGCGTAGAGGCGTCGGCGCTGACGCCGGAGGAGCGGATCGGCGTCGCTGATTTGCCGGCGGTCTTCGATCAGCGTCCCCGAGAAGGCATGAACCTTCATTGGGACGGCAACAATGCGAGCCTTTCCGAGCGTAACCTGTCGGCGGCGATCGGCGCCGGCGTCACGGTGGAATCGGTCGATCACGAGGCAATCGAGCGTGTCGCCGACTGGCTGGGCGAACTGAAGCCGCCTGCCAGCCCGCACAAGCCGGACCCGGCGGCGGTGGAGCGCGGCAAGGTGACCTACATGGCCGGCTGTGCGTCATGCCATGGCTACCAGGATGGCGATGCCTATGTGTTCGAAGGTGAGGGTATAGGGCAGGTCGAGCCGATCGCGAACCTCGGCACCGACAGGGCGCGGCTCGATTCCTATACCGAAGCGTTCCGGGCGCAGCAGCTCGAAAAACTGTTCGCCGGCACACGCTATCAGTTCAAGAACTTCAAGAAGACGGACGGCTACGCGAACCTGCCGCTCGACGGGCTGTGGCTGCGCGGACCCTATCTGCACAACGGATCGGTGCCGACGCTGGCGGCCTTGCTGCAGGCGCCGGAAGAGCGACCGAAAACGTTCCTGCGTGGGCTGGATGTGCTCGACCCGGCAGGCGGCTTCGTCGCGCCGGGCTGCGATCCCGCCGCGCCGCCCGCGAGCGGGTACTGCTATGATACCACGCTGCCGGGCAACGGTTCAGGTGGTCATATCTACGGCGTCGATCTCGACGAAAACGAAAAGGCCGATCTCCTAGCCTACCTGCTGACGTTCTGAGCGGAGCTGAAACATGACGGACGGATTGATGACGGGCTGGTCCGAGGCGCAGGCGGCGAGCAGCGGGGCGCTCTACCGCCGCGTGCTGGGACTGAACCTGATCCTGCATCTGCTGATCGGCCTCGCCTGCATATTCCTGCCCTACTGGTTCTCCGATCTGGTCGGCCTGCCAGAGCCGTTTCCGGTCGGATGGGTGAGGGGATGGGGCGCGACGCTCATCCTGGTCACCGCGCTCTATGTTCCCGGATATATCCATCCGGGTTTTCGCCGCGCGCCAAATGTCATCGGCATCCTCGGCAGGCTTTGGATGGCGATCATCTGGACATTCTGCGGCGGCGGTTTCCTGTGGCTCGCGCTGTTCGACTTCGTGTTCTTCCTGATCCTTGCCTTCCTGTACCTGCGTTTCCTGCAGAATACGCTGATGAGCAGGCCCTAGGCGGGGTCAAAAAGGCGAATGCGGCATAAGCGCTGCGGTCCGTGGCCGACGAGCCGTTGTCCTTGACATGGCCGGCAATATTTCCCAAGTCATGGGTATGAACCGCTCCGACACCATCGTCCGGATATTGAACAGGGTGTGCCCCATCGCGGGCAACTGACCCCGGCCTGGCCATGTCGCGCCCAGGCCGAGGGCGCGGGCCGGCCTTTCCCTTCAGGGGAAGCAACGGCTCTCCGAAGCGACAATTCCAATAATCTTCCACTCCGCGCTCGCCCTGCGAGCGCGCATATGTATCACAAGAGGTCGAGATGACCCCCGCAAGCAACAGACGGCGCAAGCCGGCGATCACCATTTCCCGCTCGGACTACGAGACCCTCGTGCGGCTGGCGGATGCGATCTCCGAACGCAACCCGGCCGTCTCCGAGGAACTGGCTGCCGAACTCGACAGGGCGCGTGTCGTGGCCAACGCCAATATGCGCGACGATGTGGTCCGCATGGGCTCGACGCTGCGCTACGTGACCGATTCCGGCGAGGACCGCACCGTCACGCTTGTCTTTCCGGCCGACGCCGACATTGCCGCAGGCAAGATTTCGATCCTGACGCCGATCGGCGCCGCCCTGATAGGGCTCTCGCCCGGCCAGTCGATCGACTGGGAGTCGCGCGACGGCCGCGTCCACCGGCTGACTGTGGAGAGTGTCGAAGCCTCCCGCATCGACGCCAGCTTGCAGCAGGCGTCGTGACGATGCGCGTGCGCCTTACTCTGTTCGGAGGCTGCCTCATCGCAGGCTCGTGAGCCCTGCGCCGCATCCGTGCGGCCAGGGATTTCTCCTCATCCTACGCCAGAACCCAGGCCGCTCGCTGGAGCGATGGAGAATCACGATGCCGCACGACAATTGCATCCTCACGACCAAGGATTTCACCATATTGGAGGTCATGTTCGATCGCTGCCTGGGAACGGGCGACCCGATGCGGGCGCTGATCGGGCGCAAGATCGATTCGGCGACGGTCGTTTTCCGCGACGACATCCCCCCTGACGTGGCGACGCTGAGCAGCCGGGTGACCTTCACGGTCGACGGCCGTGAGGCCGACACCCGCGTCATCTCGCATGACCGCATGACTTCGCCGCTCGGCCTCTTCCTCCCGATCACGACCCCACGCGGACTTGCCTTGCTGGGATTGTCGGCCGGTCAGACGTTCTGCCTTCCCAGGCCGGAGGGCGGTGAGGAGCGCGTCCTGCTCGAGGCGGTGCTCTACCAGCCGGAGGCCGCAAAGCGGGAGAAGGACGCGATGGCAAGGCTCGCGACGCCCGCTGCGCGACGATCGGCGCTGCGCGTCATTCCGGGAGCATTTGGCGGCCAGCCGGCGTCGGAACGGGCGATTTCTCCGTCGGACGACGATCCGGGACCTTCGGCGGCCTAATGACCTCCAACCATGGCCGGCAGGCCGTCAAGGTTGGAGGTCAACCGGTACTCAGCGGTCAATAGTAGTGCCAGTACCACACCCATTCCCGCCGGCGACGGCAACGCCTGCGCCAACGGCCGGCGCGGAAATGGCGGCGGCAGTGACGCCTCCACTCCCGCCGTCTGCGACGCCGACGACGTCTACGGTTTCTGCGGTAATGGCCCCGGCGATGATCGACAGGCTCGGCTTCAGCGTCGAAATCCTCTTCCTCGAGGATATCTGTCTCCGGCGCGTCCAGTTCATCAAGAATGCCCCGGCCGCTCGGAACGCCGGCCAGGGCATTGCCCGGATTGACCACGGTTGAAAGCGCTGTCGCGCCTGCCAAACCGAGCAACCCGGTGAGGAACAATCGTCGATCCATTTGAAGCTCCCGACTTGTTGACCTTGAGCAGCATGATCGCTGTACCCGACCATGCCGTATCTATGTCGACAAATAGGGTGGACGGATCACCTTGCAGGACCGACAACGCGTTTGCGTGCTTCGCGTTCCATGCCGACGCTGACGATCACTCGCCCTCGTCGACCGGCTCGGGTGCGCAGTCTTGTCCCTTGCACTCCTGGACGGGATTCTCCGCTGGAGGAAGGCAGTCCTGCCCCTGACAGGTTGCTGGCGGTCCGGACGGCACCTCGTCCTGCTGTTCCTCGGGCACGTATACGGGCGGCACTGGACCAGTTTCCTCCTGGGCGAGAACTGGCCCCGGGACCATCAGCATTGCGCATGCAAGCACGGCGCGGATACGCGTCATGTCACCCCTCCAGCATCGACCTGCCGAAGCGATACGTTCGCTACCTTGCGCCGAACCATTCGTTGGCGACGCGCTCCGCGGCGATATGCATCGGCTCATCGGCAAGTATGCCTGCGGCCGCGGCAAAATCAACGAAGGCGCGGTGCGCATCAGCCAGCCTTGCCGGATCGGCAAGCGCTTCCCGGCAGGCGTCTGACGCATGTTCGTACGTGGCGCCTCGCAGGCTCACGGGCCACTCATCGAGGATACGCCGGACGCCGATCAGGCGGGTGATACGGGCCGGGAAGCCGAGGCCGACGAAGACAGTCACGGGCTGCGAGAATGTGCGCATCAGATACTCCGGAAATTGACAGCCCTGAACGGTGAAGCTGCGACTTCGGTTCCCGGCGTATTTTCGCCATTATGCCGCCATCTCGCATCGCGGCTGGACTGCGGATAATCCCGGGGGACTCTCGCCCTTACTGTGCGGCCAGAAATGCGCGGGCCGACGCTGCGTCGCAGGGCGCATATCCAAGCCCTTGGATCGTGGCGGCGACCGTTTTGACCAACTCCGCATTGCCGCTGGCCAGCCTGCCATCCGGCAGATGGAG
The DNA here is from genome assembly GCA_023428515.1 of Pseudomonadota bacterium. The sequence continues at coordinate 6,309 of JAEYXI010000007.1, forward strand.
ATTGTTCTCGAAGCCGACCCGTATATGCCCGCCGAGCAGCGCGGCCATGGTGACGCAGGCTGCTTCGCGCTTGCCGAAACCACATACGCTCCAATTGGCAAATCGCGGCGCTTCGGGTGCAAGAAAGGCCAACAGGTCCGACGGCTGCGAAGTCTGGGAGACGGAATACCGGCCAAGCACATAGAGGACGGGAATATCCGGCCACGGAACCACGCCGCGCCGGATCATGCCGGCAAGGCGGACGGCTTCCAGGGGATCGTAGAGGATGATCTGCGGGAGGACGGACTCCCGCTTCATCCAGGCGAGCACGTCGGCGAAGGCCGGCTCCGCCGCCTCGTCGGGAACGAGTTCGCGCAACGCCAGCGAAGCGGCTTCCGGCCGCACCGCCTTGAGCACTGCGATCTGCCCGGCGGGAGCATAGATATCAAGAGCTTCGGTGGTGATCTGGATCACTAGCCGCTCGCCCACTTCGGCGCGGATCGCGGCGATTGCCTGCTTGTAGACGTCGGCGTCAAGCAGATGGCGCCCGTCCGGCCGGCGTATGTGCACATGGATCATTGCGGCGCCGGCGTCGGCGCACTCGGCGGCAGTTCGCGCCAATTCGGCCGCCGTCAACGGAATGGCCGGGTGATCTGCCTTCGTGCGCCTGCCGCCGTTCGGCGCCACGGCGATCATGACCTCGCGATCCTCAGTCCTCATATCCGTTCCAATGATCCAACTCGATCATTTATTATACTTATGAAACATATGTTGCAATACGGCGCGACATCGGTTATTCGCTAGGCCATGCAGGAAGCGCCGCTCGCAGAAAGAATCGTAGAAGCCTTCGACTCGATGTCGGAGCAATTGCAGGCTGCCGCTCGCTACATTCTCCACTCGCCACGCGAAGTGGCCTTGCTTTCGATGCGGGAGCAGGCGCGGCAAGCGCAGGTGCAGCCCGCCACCATGACGCGGCTTGCCAAGCATCTTGGCTTTGCGGGGTACGAGGATGTGCGCCAGCTCTACGCCGATGTCCTGCGCAACGACGTCACCGGTTTTGCCGGGCGCGTCGGCACCCAAGCAAAGAGCCAGAAGCTCAAGGGGAGCCAGGCGCTGGCTGCAGACATGCTTGGCGGCGTCTGCGCGCAAATAAGCTCGCTCTCGCAGCCCGCCGCCCTCGACGCGCTCGTCGAGGCGGCCGAGCGCCTTCACCGGGCGAGGCGCATCTATTGCCTCGGCCTGCGCTCCAGCCATTCGCCGGCCTGGCATCTGCACTATGTCCTGTCTATTGCCGGCCGGCAGTCGATCATGCTCGATGCAGTCGGCGGCATCGGCGCCGACGCGCTCGGCAGCGCGACGAGCGACGACGTCCTGGTCGCAGTGAGCGTGCTTCCCTATACGCGGCAGACGGTCGAACTGACCGAGTATGCCCGGTCATGCGGCGTTTCCGTCGTCGCAATCACCGACAGTCCGGTCGCACCGCTGGCGCAGCTCGCGGCCTGCACCGTTGTCGTGTCGACCGAAAGCCCGTCCTTCCTTCACACCATGTCGCCGGCCTTCGTCGTCACCGAAATCCTTGGGTCGCTGGTTGCCGGCCAGGCCGGCGAAACGGCCGGCGAAGCGCTCGCAAGGGTGGACCGGCAATCGGCCGCGCTCAACACCCACCTCAAGGCAAGGACGAAACGTCCGTGACGAGCATCCTGCATCGCGCTATTCATTCCAAACTGCCGGTCGCCGTAGGCGGCAAGGGCATCGAGTTGTTCGATGCGGACGGCAAGGCCTACATCGATGCATCGGGCGGCGCGGCCGTGTCCTGCCTGGGCCACGCCCATCCGGCTGTCCTGGCGGCGCTCCACGAACAGCTCGACCGGCTGGCCTACGCGCATACAGGCTTCTTCACGTCGGAGGCGGCGGAGCAGCTTGCCGATCTGCTGGTCGAGGATGCCCCGTCTGGACTGACCCATGCCTATCTGGTCAGCGGCGGCTCCGAAGCCGTCGAGGCGGCGCTGAAAATGGCGCGGCAATATTTCGTCGAGAGAGGCGAACCGCAACGACGCCACATCATCGCACGCCGGCAAAGCTATCACGGCAATACGCTCGGCGCGCTTGCGGCGGGCGGCAACGAGTGGCGGCGCGCCCAGTTCAAGCCGCTCCTCATCGAAACGCATCATATCGATCCCTGCTATGCGTACCGGCTGCAGGAAACCGGCGAAAGCGACGAGGCCTATGCCGCGCGCGCCGCGCAGCAACTCGAGGACAAGATTCTCGAACTCGGCGCCGATCAGGTCATCGCCTTTGTCGCTGAGACCGTCGTCGGGGCCACTGCGGGTGCGGTTCCGCCGGTCGCCGATTATCTGAAGCGCATCCGAGCCATCTGCGACCGCCATGGCGTGCTGCTGATCCTCGACGAGGTTATGTGCGGTATGGGTCGCACCGGCACACTCCACGCCTGCGAGCAGGACGGTATCGTTCCGGACCTGATGACTATCGCCAAGGGACTCGGCGGCGGCTACCAGCCGCTCGGCGCGGTCCTGCTGTCACAGGACATATTCGACGCATTCGCAAACGGTTCCGGTTTCTTCCAGCATGGCCACACCTACATGGGGCATCCCATGGCGGCGGCCGCCGGTCTCGCCGTGCAGCAGACGATCCGGCGCGAGGGGCTGCTCTCCAATGTCGTGGCGATGGGCGAGGAACTGGAGCGGCAGCTCGTCGAACGGTTCGGCAACCACCATCACGTCGGCGACATTCGCGGACGCGGGCTGTTCCGCGGCCTCGAACTGGTGTCGGACCGCGCCACCAAACGCCCTTTCGATCCAAGATCGAAACTGAACGGATCGATCAAGAACGAGGCCATGAAGCGCGGCCTGCTTGTCTATCCGATGGGTGGCACGATCGACGGCCGCTCGGGCGACCACGTCCTGCTCGCGCCGCCCTTTATCGTCCAGCGCAGCAACATCACCCGCATCGTCGAACGGCTCGGCGAGGCGATCGACGCCGCGATCGGCTCTCTTCCAACCGCATAACAAGCAAAGGGGAACTTTCATGAAACTGCACACTGTTCTGTTCGCCGCCTTCGCCACGACGGTAGCCCTCACGCAAAGCGTCCGGGCCGAGGACCTCGTGGTGGCCACCGACACCGCCTTCGTGCCTTTCGAATTCAAGGAAGGCGACAAATATGTCGGCTTCGACATCGACATGTGGGATGCGATCGCCAAGGAGATCGGCGTCACCTACACGCTGCAGCCGATGGACTTCAACGGCATCATCCCGGCTCTGCAGACGAAGCAGGTCGACGTCGCGCTCGCCGGCATCACCATCAAGGAAGAGCGCCAGAAGGTGATCGACTTCTCCGACGGATACTATGACAGTGGTTTCCTGCTGATGGTTCCGGCCGACAGCGACATCAAGGGCGCCGAAGACCTCAAGGGCAAGATCCTCGCGGTCAAGACCGGCACTTCGGCGACCGACTACGCCAAGGAGCATTTCACCGAGACGGAGCTGCGCCAGTTCCCGAACGTCGACAACGCCTATCTCGAGCTCCAGACCGGCCGTGTCGACGCCGCCATGCACGACACGCCCAACGTGCTCTACTATGTGGCGACGGCCGGCGGCGGGAAAGTGAAGGCCGTGGGCGAGCAGATGATGGCGCACCAATACGGCATCGGCTTTCCGAAGGGCAGCGAGCTGGTCGCAAAGGTCAACGCAGCGCTCGCCAACATGAAGAAGGACGGCCGCTACAACGAGATCTACAAGAAGTGGTTCGGCGCCGAGCCGCAGAGCTGATCCCGTCTTACCGGGAGCGCCGGCTCGCCGGCGCTCCTTCCCCCTTGCGGGAGGGCTATCATGGAATTCGACTGGTCCGTCATTGCAGACGCCATGCCCGCGCTTCTCAGCGGGGCGCGGCTCACCATCCTCATCACGCTGGCGGGGCTTGCCGGCGGGCTCGTCGTCGGCTTCGTCGCCGGATTGATGCGCGCCTACGGCAACGCGTTCCTCAACGCGATCGCCTTCACCTATGTAGAGCTGATCCGCGGCACGCCGATCGTGGTGCAGGTCATGTTCATCTACTTCGCGCTGCCGGTGCTGGCCGAGATCCGCGTCAACCCGATGACGGCGGCCGTCACCGCGATCATCGTCAATGCGGGCGCATATATCGCCGAGATCGTGCGCGGTTCGTTCCTGTCGGTTCACAAGGGGCTGAAGGAAGCCGGCCTCGCGCTCGGCCTGCCGACGTGGAAGGTGCTGGTCTACATCATCGGCCCCGTCGCCTTCCGCCGCATGATCCCGCCGCTCGGCAACCAGTTCATCGTCAGCCTCAAGGATACGTCGCTGTTCATCGTCATCGGCGTCGGCGAGCTCACCCGTCAGGGCCAGGAGATCATGGCCGCCAACTTCCGCGCCGTCGAGATCTGGACGGCCGTGGCCATCCTCTACCTGGTGATGACGGGCACGCTGACGCTCATCCTGCGGGTCACTGAAAAGCGGATGCGAATCCTATGAGCATCGTTGAATTCAGAAAGGTCACCAAGGCCTTCGGCCCTATCGTCGTGCTGCGCGAGGTGGACCTCAACATTGATGCCGGCGAGGTGGTGGTGCTGATCGGCCCGTCGGGTTCCGGCAAGTCGACGCTTCTGCGCTGCATCAACGCGCTGGAGGAGATCGACGGCGGCGACCTCGTGGTCGACGGCATCAGCGTCAGGTCCGGCCGCTCGAAGGTTCGGCTGATCCGCCAGGAAGCCGGCATGGTATTCCAGCAGTTCAACCTGTTTCCGCAGATGACGGCCCTGCAGAACGTCGCCTTCGGGCCGCTGCGCGTACGCGGAGCGAGCCGCGCGGAGGCGACGGAGCAGGCGTTGGCTCTGCTCGCAAAGGTCGGCCTCGCCGACCGCGGCCACCACTACCCGTCCGAGCTTTCGGGCGGCCAGCAGCAGCGCGTGGCAATCGCAAGGGCGCTGGCTGTCAGGCCGAAGCTGATGCTGTTCGACGAGCCGACCTCCGCGCTCGATCCCGAACTGCGCCATGAGGTGCTGCGGGTGATGCAATCGCTCGCCGAGGAAGGCATGACGATGATCGTGGTGACCCACGAGATAGGCTTCGCGCGTCAGGTCGGCACACGGCTGATCTTCATGGAGAACGGCGCAATCTCGGTCGACGGCAACCCGGCCGGACTGCTGGCCAATCCGGAGAACCCGCGGCTCAGGGATTTCCTCCAGCATGTCCACTGAGGAAGACCGACGCCTCGGCTACATCGAAGCGGTCGGCGCGCCATACGATGTCGGCGTGCAACTCGGCCGGTTCGGCGCCGACATAACAAACAGCCATCTTGTCAGGGGCCATGCCTGGGCCTCGGTCATGGCGTTCCGGGATGACCCGAGGGTCGCCGTCATGCGCAGGCTGGTCGAGGATCGTTTCCCGACCTATTGGCTGGAGCTGAAGGGGTTGGCGCACGGCCTCGGCCTGCCGTTCGACGAGGTGTTCCTGTGGAACTGCCGCGGCGACCTGTGGGCGATGGCCCCCGACGGCTGCACCACGGTGCAGATTCCGGGCAGCGAGCCAATCGTCGCGCACAATGAAGACGGCGATCCGAGCTTTCGCGGCCATTGTGCGCTCGCGCATATCCGACCCGACGAAGGCGCAGCGTTCACCGCCTTCGTCTATCCCGCCTCGATTCCCGGCCACACCTTCGCCGCCACCGAAACCGGCCTTGTCCAGGCCGTCAACAACATACGTTCGATCGGCGCCGGCCCGGGCCTGCCGCGCATGCTGCTCGGGCGCGCGCTGCTCGACTGCGCCACGCTCGACGAGGCGGTACGGCTGATCGAGACGTCCGGCCGCGCGGGCGCGTTCCACATGACGCTGGCGCAGCACGGCGATCGCCGCCTGGTCAGCGTCGAGTTCACGCGGTCGGCCTGTTCGGTCGAAATTCTGCGACAGCCGCGATGCCACTCCAATCACCTGATCCATCGGGGCATATCGAACGAGCAGCAGGTCATCACGGCGTCTTCATTGTCGAGGCAGGAGCGCGGCGACGAGATTATCGCCGGCACAGACAATGCTCTGCATGATCCGCTGCCTGTCCTGTGGGATGGCGCCAGGCCTGCACTGCCGGTTTATCGTGAGCAGCCCGACGACCCGGACCATGAAAACACGCTGGCGACAGTGGTATTCCGCGTCGGGGCTAGGCGTCTGGACTGGCAGGTCCATGACCGCGCAGGCGGACCGCCGCGGTTCGTGATGGAAGGCACGCTGGTGCCCCAACGCCGTTCTACCAAGTAGATCACGGGTCTGCCCCGCTTAGGGGCGCAATGCTTGATATGCAGGGCTTCCCTTCGCCAGGAAGCCTGCAGCGCTTCGTCCACTCCCGCTTTCGCAGCGGCACATGGGAATTCTCGGCCCTGTTGTTGGTCGAGGCGGCATATAGGCTCGCAGACTAAGGCGCCGTGCACAATTGGGCCCATTGAATCGCTGACCTGCACCAATAGAGCCTTCTGAATTTCGCAAAGCTGTGAACTTCTTGCGGCAGGTTCCAGTTGGGGAGCATCCGATCCGGATTCGTGGCCGGCTCTATAGGAAATGAAGATGCCAACGAAAACCTCAGCCTGCTCCGTGAAATGCAAACCTGGGACCGTGTAACCCTTTGCCCGGCGCACCGGCGGGCTACGCAGTGACAAGGGCAACTCCAGACAAGGCTATTGTTTCCGAAAAGCCGGAAGGCGACGAACAGTGTTCCGGTGAGGTCACCCAGATACTGGAGAAACTCGCCTCGGAACTCGAGGTTCTGCCTGTCCAGCTTCGGGCGGCGGCCCGCTTTGTCCTTGCACACCCCAAAGACGTCGCGCTCAAGACGATGCGCGAGCAGGCCTCGCTGGCGGGTGTGTCGCATTCAACGATGGTTCGCTTCGCGGAATGGCTGGGATTTGACGGCTATACGGAGTTCAAGTCGATATTTGCCGCCTGGTTGCGTCGCAATGCCGAAGCGCCGGGGCAGATCAGCTACCCGCCCGAACCTGTATCCCCCAATGTCGGAAGTACGGCCGATTGGCTCCGCCGGGAGGTTGCTCGCTTAGGCGCTCAGCCGAACATCGAGCGCAATGTCTTGGCCGCGGAAATTCTCGCTGGAGCCCAGCGCGTTATCTCCGTCGGAATTGGACCACAGTTGCCCGTCGCCAGCCATTTCGCGGAAGTCCTTCGTTCTTTGGGACGCACCGCCCTTGTGTTCGACGCGGCACAGCCTTCAGTCGTTCATGCGCTGAAAGACGTCGTACCCAGGGACGCCATTTTGGCAATCGGCATGGAGCCGTCCATCAAGCAAACACTCGCTGTTGCGCGATAT
>JAEYXI010000061.1 GCA_023428515.1 Pseudomonadota bacterium
CTCCCCTGCCACTACCCTATCCGCGGCCTGCTGGGCCGCCGGACCGGAGCGGTTCGGGCGCTCGACGGGGTCTCGTTCAGCCTGGCCAAAGGGGATGTACTCGGCATCGTCGGTGAATCCGGCTGCGGGAAATCGACGCTCGGAAAGACACTCGCGGGCATCCTCGACCCGACGGAGGGCTCGGTCAGCCTTGCCGGCGAACCGATCGCATCGCCCGGTCGGCGACGGCCGGCGGCCGTACGGGCGCGGCTGCAATATGTCTACCAGGACCCCGGCGCCGCGCTCGATCCACGCTGGACCCTCAGGCGCTCGCTGCACGAGCCGCTAGTCATCCATACCGACTGGCCGCGTGAGCAGCGAGAGATGAAAGTGCGGGAGATCGCCGCGACGATCGGCCTGCCGCAGGCGCTTCTCGAACGCTACCCGCACGAGATCAGCGGCGGCCAGCAGCGGCGCGTCGGGCTTGCGCGCGTCCTTGTGCTGGCGCCGCAACTCGTCATCCTGGACGAGCCGACCTCGGGGCTCGACGTGTCTGTGCAGGCAACCGTGCTGGCATTGCTGCGCGACCTCAGACACCGGTTCAACTTGACCTATCTCCTGATCAGCCACGACATCGCGGTGGTGAGTTCGATGTGCAACCGGATCGCGGTGATGTATCTCGGCCACATCGTGGAGATCGGGCCGACGAAACAGCTTCTCGCCGACCCCAGGCATCCCTACACCCGGTCCCTGCTGGCGGCATCGCCGCGTATCGGCGGCCCGCGGGTGACCGACACCCTCCGGCCGCTGGACGAGGTCCCCGATCCGCGGGATATCGCATTGGGCTGCCGCTTCAGGACCCGCTGCCCGGTCTCGACGCCGGCCTGCGCGACAATCGATCCGCAACTCACCGTCGAGGGCGGATACGGGATAGCTTGCCTGCGTTACGGCGAGCCGGCGAACTGAGCGGACTGCCGCGCCGCCGCCGATCGTCCCGCCACTTCACGACGCCTTGCATTTACCTCTTTTAACGAGCCGTCGAGGCCGCGTGGGCTTATAAAAACAGCCACTGAAAGCGTGACGCAAAAGTGCGGTCTTGGCCGTCGCACGAGGCGTCCCGTCGCCAGTCTTTTCATCGCCAGCTCGTCCCTCGATGCTTGGGAGAAGACCATGAGACGCATGATCTCCGGATTGTTCACCGCCGTACTTTTGGCTGGTTCCACGCTTGCCGCACCGGCCGCCGACAAGCCGGTATCGATCGTGCTCGTGCACGGCGCCTTCGTCGACGCTTCCGGCTGGCAGGCCGTCTACGACCTGCTGTCGGCGGACGGCTACGAGGTGCTGGCCGTCCAGAACCCCACACTCACCCTGGAAGGCGATGTGGAGGCCACGCGGCAGGTCATCGCCAAGGCCGGCAAGCCGGTGGTGCTGGTCGGCCATTCCTATGGCGGCGCGGTCATCACCGAGGCGGGTGGCAATCTGAAGGTGCAGAGCCTGGTTTACCTCGCCGCCTTCGCACCGGAAGCTGGCGAGTCCGTGTTCGACATTGCGACCGCGCCGACGCCCGGCGAGGACAAGGCGCCGCTGCTGGAGCCGGTCGACGGCTTCCTGCTCGTCGACCCCGAAAAATTTCCTGTCGCGTTCGCGGCAGACGTCGATCCCGGGAAGACAAAGTTCATGGCGGATGCCCAAGTGCCTTGGGGGCTCGGCGCAGTGCAAGCAAAGATCACCGTGCCGGCGTGGAAGGACAAGCCGGTCCTTTTCATGGTCACGACGCAGGACCGCATGGTTCCACCCAGCCAGCAGCGCTCCATGGCCGCGCGCGCCGGCGCCAAAGTGCTTGAGATCGACAGCAGCCACGCGGTAATGTTGTCGCATCCGCAGGAGGTCGCCGATTTCATCGCAAGCGCGGCCGGTGAATGAACCGGGCGGGACGAGTTCCTGAATCGACAGAGGCTATCAATGCCGGTCAGCTACAAGACGGTCAGCGTCGACGGCCTGACGCTTTTCTACCGTGAGGCCGGCGATCCCGCCCGGCCGACGGTCCTGCTCCTGCACGGGTTTCCGACCGCCAGCCACATGTTCCGCAACCTGATCCCGGAGCTCGCGGAACGTTACCATCTGATCGCTCCTGATTTCCCCGGCTTCGGCATGAGCGAGCAGCCGTCGCGGGACCGGTTCGCCTACACTTTCGACAACATCGCCGATGTGATCGACCGCTTCACCGAGGTGCTCGGCCTGGCGAAGTTCGCGATCTACGTTTTCGACTACGGCGCGCCAGTCGGCTTCCGGATTGCGGTGAAACACCCCGAAAGGATAAGCGCGATCGTCACCCAGAACGGCAACGCCTATGAGGAAGGCTTGTCCGAGGCGGGCTTCGCGCCGGCGCGGGCCTATTGGAGCGATCCGAGTCCGGCTAACCGCGATGCGCTGCGTCCGTTGCTCACGCCCGAGACGACGCTTTTCCAGTATACGCATGGCGTCGGCGACCCCAGCCTGCTTTCGCCCGACGGGCGCAACCTCGACGACTTCTATCTGGCGCGCCCGGGAAACGACGAGATCCAGCTTGATCTTTTGTTCGACTACCGGACGAATGTCGCCTTCTACGACACCATCC
>JAEYXI010000056.1 GCA_023428515.1 Pseudomonadota bacterium
GCCATCGCTGGCTTCTTCGTAGTTGCAGTCTTGCTCACGTGAGTTCCCCCTCGTCTAGGGATTGTGATTCGTCACATGAAGAGCCTGACACGCACCAAGTCGGCTGTCGAGTAGTTGTGGAGCGCACCGTAAAAACTTTCTGACGAGACTTCCGACGCGAAAGTCACGCAAGTTCACAGCGACGCACTACTGATGAAAAACGAGTTGCGTCTCAGCGCAGTCGCTTCGGTCGCGGGTCGGAGAGCTCGCCCGCGAGACGGCGGTCGAGATAATCCGCGCACTCCTCGATGAGAAGTTCGGAGTCGTTCGAGAAGAAATGGTTGGCGCCGGGCAACGTCTTCTGCGTGATGGTGATGCCCTTCTGCGTGTGCAGCTTGTCGACCAGACCTTGCACGTCTTTCGGTGGCGCGACCTTGTCGGCATCGCCGTGGATGATCAGGCCCGACGACGGACACGGAGCGAGGAAGGAGAAGTCGTAGGTGTTCGGCTGCGGCGCGATCGAGATGAAGCCTTCGATCTCGGGACGACGCATCAAAAGCTGCATGCCGATCCACGCGCCGAACGAATAGCCCGCCACCCAGCACGTCTTCGAGTCCGGATGCAGCGACTGGATCCAGTCGAGCGCTGCGGCTGCATCGGAGAGCTCGCCTGTGCCGTGGTCGAACTCGCCCTGGCTGCGGCCGATGCCGCGGAAGTTGAAGCGCAGCGTGGTGAAGTTGCGCTTCTGGAACATGTAGAAGAGATCGTAGACGATCTTGTTGTTCATCGTCCCGCCGAACTGCGGGTGGGGGTGCAGGATGATCGCGATCGGCGCGCTCTTCTCCTTGGACGGCTGGTAGCGTCCCTCAAGGCGACCTGCCGGACCCGCGAAAATAACTTCAGGCATAAAAACTCCATTACCGCATCTTGCACGCCGCCGGCCGGATCAATTCTTCCCGCAGCCTTGACGCGGGACGCGCGCCTTCATAGAAGCTAGTTTAGAACTGTTCAAAACTGGGTGGCGTGTCCACCCGACCGGCAAAGCGGGTAAATAGGACGGCTGCCCTTGCAAATTCAAGGAAATAACGCGCCTTCCTTATAGATTGCTCGCCGAGCTGACGGATCGAACGAAAAATGACCGGCTATCGCGCCTATCTCGACTACAATGCGAGCGCGCCGCTGCTCTTCGAGGCGCGCGCGGCGATGCTTGCGGCGCTCGACGTCTCGGCCAACCCGTCTTCTGTGCATGGCGAGGGGCGCAATGCGCGCCGCATCGTCGAGGACGCGCGCCGCGAGGTCGCCGCACTCGTCAACACGAAGCCTGACCATGTCGTCTTCACCTCCGGCGCGACGGAAGCTGCCTCGACGCTGCTGACGCCTGAGTGGCGAATGGGCCGCGGCGATATCCGCATGTCGAAGCTCTACGTCTCGGCCGCGGATCATCCATGCCTGCTCAATGGCGGACGTTTCTCTTCCGACCGCGTCATCCGCATCGGCGTCGACGCGAATGGCGTGTGCGATCTCGCCGCGCTGACTGCCGCGCTCGCCGCCCATGAACGCGAAGAAGGTCTGCCGCTTGTCGCGATCCATCTCGCAAACAACGAGACCGGCGTCATCCAGCCAGTGCGCGAGATTTCCGCGATCGTGAAGTCCGCCGGCGGCGTGCTCGTTCTCGACGCGGTGCAGGCTGCCGGTCGTATCCCGCTCGACCTCGCCGACGGCTTCGCGGACTATCTCATTCTCTCCTCGCATAAGATCGGTGGCCCCATGGGCGTCGGCGCGTTCGTCGCCGCGTCCGACCTGATGATGCCGAAGCCCCTCGTCACCGGTGGCGGCCAGGAGAAGGGCCATCGCGCCGGCACCGAAAATCTCGCCGGCATCGCCGGCTTCGGCGCGGCGGCGAAAATTGCTCAGGCCTCTCTGTCGCATGCCAGCGACTTCGCCGCGATGCGCGACCGCGTCGAGGAGACGGTGCTCTCGCTCGCGCCCGACGCCGAGATTTTCGGCCGGGCGGCCGAGCGACTTGTCAACACCACATTCTTCGCTATTCCGGGCCTGAAGGCCGAAACGGCGCAGATCGGATTCGATCTCGCCGGCGTCGCGCTCTCCGCCGGCTCTGCCTGCTCCTCCGGAAAGGTCGGGCCGAGCCACGTCCTGAAGGCAATGGGTCTCGGCAACGACGACGGCGCTCTGCGCGTCTCGATCGGCCGCGCCACCACGACGAAGGATATCGACCTGTTCGCCACCGCGCTGTCGCAGATGCTGGCGCGCCGGGCAGGAAGGACGACGAAGGCCGCGTGAGCGGAGGAGCATGATCTCCAGAGATCGTGCTCCGGAGAAATTGAGCCGGTGCGTTTTTGGGACGGTGTCATGTCGTCCCCATGGGTGAATTCCCTGGCAAGGCGCACTATATTGAACTTACGCCGTCCCAGCGGCGCCATAGTTTGAAAACGGCCGGGCCTTGAACCCGGCATGGATGGAGAACGCGATGCCTGCTGTGCAGGAGACGATCGAGCGAGTCCGCAAGATCGACGTCGATCAATACAAATACGGCTTTGAGACGAAGATCGAGATGGACAAGGCTCCCAAGGGCCTGTCCGAGGACATCATCCGTTTCATCTCGGCCAAGAAGGGCGAGCCCGACTGGATGCTCGAATGGCGGCTTGGCGCCTATCGTCGCTGGCTGACGCTCGAGGAGCCGACCTGGGCGCGCGTCGAATATCCGAAGATCGACTTCAACGACATCTATTATTACGCCGCGCCGAAATCGACGCCCGGGCCGAAGTCGCTCGATGAGGTCGATCCCGAGCTGCTGAAGACCTACGAGAAGCTCGGCATCCCGCTGAAGGAGCAGGAGATCCTCGCTGGCGTCCAGAAGCCGTCGAACGGCGAAGACATGCTCGAAGAAGCAAACGACAACGGTGCGCCGCGCCGCGTCGCCGTCGACGCCGTGTTCGAGTCCGTCTCCGTCGTGACGACCTTCAAGGAAGAGCTCGCCAAGGCCGGTGTCATCTTCTGCTCGATCTCCGAGGCGATCCGCGAGCATCCCGAGCTGGTGAAGAAGTATCTCGGCTCCGGCGTGCCCACGACCGACAATTTCTACGCGACGCTGAACTCCGCTGTCTTCACCGACGGCTCCTTCGTCTTCGTGCCGAAGGGCGTTCGCTGCCCGATGGAGCTCTCCACCTATTTCCGCATCAATGAGAAGAACACCGGCCAGTTCGAGCGCACGCTGATCATCGCGGAGGAGGGCGCCTATGTCTCCTACCTCGAAGGCTGCACTGCGCCGCAGCGCGACGAGAACCAGCTCCACGCCGCCGTGGTCGAGCTCATTGCGCTCGACGATGCCGAGATCAAGTACTCGACCGTGCAGAACTGGTATCCGGGCGACGCGCAGGGCAGGGGCGGCATCTACAATTTCGTCACCAAGCGCGGC
>JAEYXI010000075.1 GCA_023428515.1 Pseudomonadota bacterium
CGCCTGGACATACCCGCGTCTTGTCCCCGTCGCTTTCGCGCGGGGAGTCTGGGAGCTCTGGAACGACCCTCGGCCTCCACGGCCACGTTAGCCGTCTTAACCGAGCGCCGGTCCCTCCCCGCAAACCACCGTCATGATCGGCGTTCCCGCAGGAGAAACTGGGGGAATTATGCGGGAGACTGGAGGGGTGGGGATAAAAATGGCGAAGATTTTTCACATTCAACGAAATCAATGGGTTGGCGTAGACGTCCATCCACACGGCCGCGTCCGGATGCCGGACAGACGTCCCCTTTGCGTGACCTCCGGGGTGATCAGTGCCAATTCTCCTCGGTCGCGGCTGGGCAGAACCAATTTGCTTCTGGCCGGAGCAGGACGAAACGTACGGCGCTTGCCGGACGGCGGCGGTTGGATGATCGTGGGGCGGTCATGCCGTTAGAGGAGTCTTTCCGATGAACGCATCTACTCTCGCGCGCGCCGCGGCATTCGGCGCAGCCGTCCTGGCCGCCTCGATCGCCCACGCCGCCGACGACACCTCGCTCTGGACCGTCTACGACCAATCGCTAAAGCCTGCGAAATACATCGATCTCACCCACGCCTTCGAGCCCGTGCAGCCGGTCTGGCCGGGTTTCGCCAACGCCAAGTTCAAGCCAAGCGTCGCCGGCCAGGACATAGAAGGCTATGTGGCGAAGGGAGAGGAATTCACCTACGACAAGCACGGCTTCGTCGCGACCGCCTACGAGCTGACCACCGACCAGTACGGCACCCAGCTCGACCCACCCTCTCACTGGAACCCGCTCGGCGCCACCATCAGCGACCTGCCGGCGACCTACGCCATAAGGCCGCTGGTCGTCATCAGCATAGCCGACAAGGTGAAGACCGACGAAGGCTACCACCTCAAGGTTTCCGACATCGAGGAGTGGGAGAAGGTGCACGGCCGCATCCCGGAAGGGTCGGTCGTCTTCGTGCGCTCCGACTGGTACAAGAAGTGGTCGGACACCGCCCGCTTCAACCAGAAGCCGTTTCCCGGCGTCTCGCTTGACGCGCTGAAATTCCTGCATCTGGAGCGCAAGATCCTGTTCCACGGCCATGAGCCGCTGGACACCGACACCACGCCGACGCTGGAGGGCGAGCACTGGCTGCTGCACAACGACTTCGCCCAGGCCGAAGGCGTCGCCAACCTCGACAAGGTGCCGGAGGCGGGCGCGCTGGTGACGATCGGCTTCGCGAAACCGCTGGGCGGCTCGGGCGGCTATGCCCGCTACGTGGCGATCGCGCCGCCAGGCTGGGGCGAAGGCGTCTCGGTGGCGGATGAGCCCGGCGTGCCACTCGCCAAACAGACGGCGCCGCTGAAGCGCGACGAGAACGGGGTATTCCGCCCGACGCCCTGAGCGGCCCTGCAACGGCGCCGGGCCAGATGTCCGGCGTCGCCGACTTGTGCGTGTCACCCGCCGATAATAGTGTGCGGCACACGCAGCCAGGAGGAATCAAGGTGAAGTGCCTGAATACGCCTGTGGCAGCAGCCACGGCGTTGCTCGCTTTTTTCATGATGGCGGCGCCTCTGCACGCCCAGGAAGATGACGGAAAGCCGGACTTTTCGGCTGAGGTGCCGCCATCCATCCTCACGCCTGACGAAACCGAAAGCCGGATCGGCACGCTGAAGTTCTTCGACGGCCTGCCGGATGCCGAGACTGTCGCCAGGGTCTACGACAACCTCGATTTCATCCGCGCGGTGGAAAGCTTCCTGTCCGGCGTCCCGGTCGCCTCGATGCATGCCATATGCAAGGGGCTGGAGTCGGTCGGCATCCGCAAGAATGGCGGCATCGCCATCACCGAGACGCTTGTGGACGCCCGCTCGCTTTTCCTGACGCCCAACACGTCGACGCCCTATGTCATCCACTGCATCGACCTGACGGACGGCCCTGTCGTCGTCGAAGTGCCCCCCTCGGTGGCGGGTCCGGTCGACGACGCCGCGTTCCGCTTCGTCACCGATCTCGGCATCACCGGTCCCGACCAGGGCAAGGGCGGCAAATACCTGTTCGTGCCGCCCGGCTATTCCGGCGAGCTTCCGCCGGAAGGGTATTTCATGATCCCGTCTAGGACCAACCATCTGGTCGGCCTCTACCGCGCCTTCGTGGAGAACGGCGACATCGCCGCGACGGTGAGAAACGTCAAGGAGAAGGCCAGGGTCTATCCCCTGTCGGCAGCGGCGGAACCGCCTCCCACAACCTTCTCGAACATATCGGGCGTGCAGCTGAACACTATTCCACCCAACGACTTCAGCTTCTACGAGGAGCTAAACGCGGCGGTCCAGGCCGAGCCCGCTGGCGCCTTCGATCCGGAAATGGCGGGCCTGTTCGCATCGATCGGGATCCAGAAGGGCAAACCCTTCGAACCAAGCGAGAAGATGAAGGAAATCCTGTCCGACGCGATCGCCGTCGGCAACGCCACCGCGAGGGCCCTGCTGTTCGCGCCGCGCGATCCCAGGGCGATCCTCTACGAGGACCGCCAGTGGCGCAACGCCTTCATCGGCGGCAGCTATGAGTTCCTGGAAGCCGGCGCCCGCCTGCTCAATGCGCGCACGGCCTTCCACTACTACGCAACCGGCATCACCCCGACGATGGCCGAAGCCAAGCCTGGCGCCGCCTCGGCTTACGCCTATGCGGTGCGCGACGCCAAGGGCGACTACCTCGACGGCGGCAAGACCTACAAGATCACCTTGCCGGCCCCCGTCCCGGCGGCCGCCTTCTGGTCCTTCGTCGTGTATGTTTCGCAGCCGCGCTCCCTGCTGGGGCCGGCCCAGCGGGCCGCCGGGCTCGCCAGC
>JAEYXI010000065.1 GCA_023428515.1 Pseudomonadota bacterium
GGGTCGAGGTTGTTCATCAACATCCGGAGAGGGGCCTCCGTCGTCCACGAAAGCGCGTTGAGCTCGCTGCCCCTCGGAGCGCGAATCTCGCGGATGTTATGTCTGGGATTGGCTGCGGCGGTGCTCATGTCGTCATCTCCCGCGAAAACGCGTTTCTGCGTGTCGGTTTTCAGGCAAAACCGCGCCAGACGCGGTTGCTGGTAGGCTTGTGAACAAATTCAGCCGCCCTTACGGGCGAGTTCCAGTGCAAGTCGTTCAATTCGTTGGAGGATTTGACGGAGCACTTTGCGAAGGGGCTCGGCTTTATCCACGTCGTAGTCGAAGGGCAGCATCTCGCTCTTCAGGTGCGTATACTGCGTCAGCTCCATCTGGATGGCATGCACGCTGTCTCTGGGCTGGCCGTAATGCCTTGTCGTCCAGCCGCCGCGGAAGCGCCCGTTGACGGTGGCTGTATAGGCTTCGGCCGCCCGGCAGATGGCACTAACCTCTTGTTCTATCAGTAGATTGCAGGTCTTGCCGTTGTCGGTGCCGATGTTGAAGTCGGGCAGCTTGCCCTCGAACAGGAAGGGGCAGACCGAGCGGATCGAGTGGCAATCGTAGAGCACGGCAATGCCATGCTCGGCCTTCACCCGCTCGATCTCGGCGGCGAGTGCTGCGTGATACGGCTTGTGGAAGCGCTCCCGCCGCGCCGCAGTCTCCGCCTCGTCGGGTTCCTTGCCTTCGATCCAGAGTGGGTTGTCGTCGAAATCCGTCAATGGAATCAAGCCGGTAGTGTTCTGTCCCGGATAGAGGCTGGCGCCGGAGGGATCGCGGTTGGCATCAAGGCAATAACGATGGAAGGTCGCGCGGACCGTGCTCGCGCCGGGCAGAAGCCCTTGATAAAGCTCGTGAATATGCCAGTCGGTGTCGGTCAGGTTCCGCCCGGTCTCGTTGAGCTTGGCCCAGATATCGTCAGGCACAAACGTTCCAGTGTGTGGAAAACCGAGGATGACCGGTGAGGAGCCGCGATTTATCTCAACCATTTCCATCGCTTAGCCCTCCAGCACCGGCAGGATGCCGGCGCTCACGCTGGCATTCAGCGCGCCCGAAAGCACCAGCTCCGCCCCCGCCTTCAGGTCGCCCGCCATGTATCTGTCGACCTCGAGGTCCGGCACGACCGAGCGCACCGCCGCGTGCGCCTTCAGCAGTTCGTGGCCCGTCTTCAGCGGCGTACGGAAGTCCACGCCCTGTGCAGCGGTGATGGCCTCTATGCCAATGATTCCGCTGAGGTTTTCGGTCATCTGCAGGAGCCGCCGCGCGCCGTGGCAGGCCATCGACACGTGATCTTCCTGGTTCGCCGAAGTCGGCGTCGAATCGACCGAGGCCGGATGCGCCATCTGCTTGTTCTCGCTCATCAGCGCGGCGCTGGTGACCTCGGCGATCATTAGGCCGGAGTTCAACCCCGGCTTCTTCGCTAGGAAGGCCGGCAGCCCGAACGACAGTGCAGGATCGACCAGCAGCGCGATCCGTCTTTGCGCGATCGCGCCGATCTCGCAGACCGCGATGGCGATCTGGTCGGCGGCGAAAGCCACTGGTTCCGCATGGAAATTCCCGCCCGAGACAACCGAACCGTCTGAAAACACGAGAGGATTGTCGGTGACGGCGTTGGCTTCCGTCTCCAGGGTTCGCGCCGCCATGCGCAGGAGGTCGAGGCAGGCGCCGTCAACCTGCGGCTGGCAGCGGATGCAGTAGGGATCCTGCACGCGCTCGTCGCCCTCCAGATGGCTGTCGCGGATTTCCGAGCCTTTCAGCAGGGCGCGCAATGCGGCGGCCGTGTCGATCTGCCCGCGATGGCCGCGGAGCGCATGGATTTCCGCGTGGAACGGCGCCGAAGAGCCCATCGCCGCATCGGTGGAAAGTGCGCCGGTGATCAGCGCAGCGTTGGCCGCGCGGTGTGCACGAAACAGGCCGGCAAGCGCCAGCGCGGTCGACACCTGCGTGCCGTTGATCAGCGCGAGGCCCTCCTTGGCGGCAAGCGTGATCGGCTTTAGTCCTGCCTTGTCGAGGCCTGACGCGGCCTCCATGCGCTCGCCCCGGAAAAAGACCTCGCCGACGCCGAGCATCGCTGCCGTCATATGCGCCAGCGGCGCCAGACCGCCCGATGCGCCGACCGAGCCCTTTTCGGGGATGAGCGGCAACACGTCCTTGGCGAGCATCGCCTCGATCATGGCAACCGTGGTGGGCTGCACGCCCGATGCGCCACGGCCGAGCGAAATCAGCTTCAGGGCCATCACCAGCCTGACGATTTCGGCCGGCAGCGGCTGCCCGACGCCGCAGCAATGCGACAGGATCAGGTTTCGCTGCAGCGTCTCGACGTCTTTTGTGTCGATCCGGACGCTGGCCAGTTTCCCGAACCCGGTGTTGATACCGTAGACCGGCTCCCCCTTGTCGACGATTTTTTGGATCACGCCGGCGGCGGCCGCGATTTTTTCCCGGCAGCTTTGGTCGAGCGAGGGCAGGGCGCCCTCATAGATGTCGCGAAGCTCGGCGAGGGTGACCTGTCCCGGTTTCAGTGTCAGAGACTTCATTGGCCTCTCCAGACGCGGCGATAAAGTGGGTTGAATCCCATGCGGTAGACGAGTTCGGCCGGGCTCTCGACGTCCCAGATGGCGAGGTCGGCCCACTTGCCTGTTTTCAGCGTGCCGACTTCATCTTGCAATCCGAGCGCCCGCGCGGCCTCGCGCGTCACGCCGGCGATGCATTCCTCGACCGTCATGCCGAACAGCGTCGCCGCCATGTTCATGGTGAGCAGCAGCGAGGTGAGGGGAGAGGTGCCTGGATTGCTATCTGTGGCGACGGCCATCTTCACGCCGTGCCTGCGGAAAAGCTCGACCGGCGGCTTCTTTGTCTCGCGGATGAAATAGAAGGCGCCAGGCAGGATGACAGCAACCGTGCCAGCCTGTGCCATCGCGACTGCGCCGCCTTCGTCCGTGTATTCGAGATGGTCGGCGGACAGCGCGCCGTAGCGCGCGGCAAGTGCTGCGCCATGCAGATTGGACAACTGGTCGGCGTGCAGCTTCACCGGCAGGCCGAGGGCTGTCGCCTTGTCGAACACGCGAGCGATCTGCTCGGGCGAGAAGGCTATGCCCTCGCAGAATCCGTCGACAGCGTCGGCGAGGCCGAGCGAGGCGATCGCCGGAAGCATCTCATTGGCGACTAGATCGATGTAGGCATCCTTGTCGCCATTGGCTTCCGGCGGCAGTGCGTGCGCGCCGAGGAAGGTGGTGCGTACAGTTACCTGCCTTTCGGAGGCTAGCCGGCGCGCCGCGGCAAGCGATTTCGCCTCGTTGTCGAGGTCAAGCCCGTAGCCCGACTTGATCTCGATGGTCGTCACCCCCTCGGCGATCAGCGCGTCGAGACGCGGGAGCGACTGGCGGACAAGCTCATCCTCGCTTGCCGCGCGCAACGCCTTGACCGAAGAGACGATGCCCCCGCCGGCCTTGGCGACCTCCTCATAGGTCGCGCCGGCGAGCCGCATCTCGAACTCGTTGGCGCGGTTGCCCGCGTAAACCAGATGGGTGTGGCAATCGATCAGGCCGGGCGTGATCAGCCGTCCCTGGCAGTCGACGACATCTGCTCCGTTCGACAATGCGGCCGGCAGTCCGGCCTCAGGACCGGCATAGGCGATGCGGCCATTTCGTGCCGCCACGGCGCCTGCAGGGGTCAGCCCCAGGCCGGAAGCTTCTTCCGACAGGGTCGCAAGCCGGGCATTGCGCCATACGGTTGTCAGGTCTGATGCTGGAGCCATCGCCCCATTTCCCTCCACTGCCAATATGTATATACATAATAGAATAGACAGGCGGCGGTCAACGGAAAGGATAACAGATGCACATCCTGCGTGCAGGGGACTACCGCCGGATGCGATGGAAGAATGGCGGTGGCGAAACGGCCGAGATCGCGGTCTTTCCAGAAAACGCCGGTCTCGACGATTTCGGTTGGCGCGTGTCGATGGCGACGGTCGAGGCTGGCGGCCCTTTCTCCATATTCTCCGGCGTGGACCGCACTCTGTCGATCCTCGATGGCAGCGGGATGGCGCTCGACATCGAGGGCCGGAAGCCTGTCACGCTGACCGAGGCTTCCGAGCCCTACAGCTTTCCCGCCGATGTCGCGACGAATGCGGAACTGCTCCGCGGACCGATCGTCGATCTCAACGTGATGGCGCGGCGAGGGACGTACGGACAGCAGGTCCGCTTATGTGACTTGGAAAAGCCCATCGAGGTCGTGCTGAAAAGCCAGGCAACGCTGCTATTTTGCCGATCGGGAAAGCTGACTATCGGGTGTGGCGAGCGGCGGGAGGAATTGGGCCGCTTCGATGCCATGTTCCTGCAGGAATCCGCCGCGCTCAAAATTGCGGGGCGGGGACAGTTCTTTCTGATCGAGTTCAATCGGACCTAACCGGGTCAGCGTTGCCATCACATGCCCGCAGGCGCATCCTGTGTGTCCTGCCAGAGCCATACGGTCATCGTGCCTGACCGCCCGCGGATTGGCGACTGCACGGGACCCTGCAAGCGACCCGAGCTTGGCAACGCTTCTCCCGCGGCGCGATAGAGGTCGCCGCTCAGCGCAACGTCGGCGCCGTTCTGTGCCGCCACCTCCATCAGACGGCTCGCGACGTTCACCGTATCGCCCGTCGCGGTGATCTGCTGCTGGCTGCCGCCGCCGAGCCGCGAGGCGACGATCGAGCCGCAATGCGCGCCGAGCTTTATGCCGATCCGCTTGGCGAAGCTTGCCGGTTGCGCGGCGAGCCATGATTTTGCGCGTGCGGCCAGCGCCGCCGCGCAGGCGAGCGCGTTGGCGGGGTCTCCCGGCG
>JAEYXI010000083.1 GCA_023428515.1 Pseudomonadota bacterium
GTCCAGAACGCCGGCATCTACCCTTGGCAGTTGATCGAGAACACGACCCCGGAAGACTGGGACCGCGTAATGGGCGTCAACCTGCGCGGCTCATTCAATGCCGCGCGCGCTGCCCTTGTACCCATGAAAAGCCAGGGTTCGG
Source organism: Pseudomonadota bacterium (assembly GCA_023428515.1). The sequence continues at coordinate 143 of JAEYXI010000083.1, forward strand.
GTCGGATCCTCTTCACCTCGTCCATCACCGGCCCTCATGTGACGAGCCCCGGTCACGGCCACTATTCGGCGACCAAGGCCGGCATCAACGGCTTCATCCGCGCCGCGGCGCTGGAATTCTCCGGCTACGGCATCACCGTCAACGGCGTCGAACCCGGCAACATCCTGACCGAAGGAGTTCAGGAGCAGCGCGACGCCGCCTTCATCAAAAGCATGGAGGATTCCATCCCGCTCGGCCGCCTAGGCACTCCGCGCGACGTCGCGAACGCCTTCCTGTTCCTCGCCTCGGACGACGCAAGCTACATCACCGGCACCACGATCGTCGTCGATGGCGGGCAGCTCCTGCCGGAGGGAGCCGACTTCCGCATCCTTCCGCCATGATCTTCGATCTCGGCGGCGGTTTTGTCCTGCGCCGGGCAACCCGCGACGACCATCCCGCGCTTTGCGCGGTTTGCGTCAAAACCGGCGACGCCGGCGGAGACGCGACTTCGAGGGAGGATGATCCCGAATTGATGGGGCAGATCTATGCCGTGCCTTACCAGGTGCTGGAGCCCGATCTGGCCTTCGTGATCGACGGTCCGAATGGCGTGGCCGGCTATCTCTTCGGCGCGCTTGACACGGCGACCTTCAACGCGCGCCTTGCCTCCGACTGGTATCCGACGCTCAGGCGGCGCGTCTCAGATCCCGGTGACGATCGGTCCACATGGCAAGGCAGCGACTGGGTGCGCCACGCCATTCATCATCCCGCGCTCGATATGCCGGAGGCGCTCGCCGCCTATCCCTCGCACGGTCACATCGACCTGCTGCCGGAAGCGCGCGGCCAAGGCATCGGCCGCCACTGCATGGCCTTCCTGGAGCAGCAGCTTGCGGACGCCGGCTCGACCGGCCTCTTCCTGGACGTGCATCCGGAGAATGTCGGCGCGCAGCGCTTTTACGCGGGCCTCGGCTATGCGCCGGTGCCGATGCTGGCGGTCTCACAGACATCGATGTTTATGGCGAAACGCTTGGCGCCGTGAGCCGCTACAAAGGCGTTCGATAAACCGGCGTGTCGAGCCCTTCGTAGCGCGCCTTGAGTTGCAGCGCCAAGAACTTCGAGAAGAAGCGCGACAGCGCGAGATTGCCGCCCTGGAACCACAGTGCTTCCTGCGCGGTCGGCTTGTACATGTTGCGCAGCTCGCCATGCCAGGGTCCGGGGTCGTTGCGCATGCCCGAGCCGAGGCCCCAGCACGGGCCGACCGCATCAGCGGTCTCACGATCGACGATCTTCGCCACCACCTCGTGCATGGACTGGAAGCCGGTCGACTGGATGATCGCGTCCGCCCGCACTTCCGTACCGTCGGCGAAAAGGATGCCTGATGGTGTCAGGCGCTCGATCGGAACGCCCGCCTTCACCTTGATCTCGCCGGATATGATCAGCTTCGAAGCACCGACATCGACATAATAGCCGGAGCCGGTGCGGTAGGCCTTCATCATCAACCCGGTCTCGTCCTCGCCGAAATCGAGGAGGAAGCCCGAAGCTTCGAGACGTTTGTAGAAATCCGCGTCGCGCGCCCGGATTCGGTCGTAGAGCGCGCGCTGCGCCTCAGGCTGCAGGGCGAAGGGCCTCGCGGCGGCGATCATGTCCGCCCTGTCGACATCTATGCCATCGGCCACAGCCGCCTCCGAGTAGATGTCGAAGGCCAAGTCCATCAGGGTCTCGGAGCGGACCACGGTGGTCGGCGAGCGCTGAACCATTGTGACGTCGGCGCCGGCCTCCCAGAGGTCGACCGAGACGTCGTGCCCTGAGCTTGCCGCCCCGATGACGGCGACGCGCTTGCCCCTGTACTTGCTGCCATCGGAATATTGGCTGGAATGCAGGATCTCGCCCTTGAAGTCGGCCGCTCCAGGCAGATCCAACAAGCGTGGCGGTCCGTATGCTCCCGTGGCAAAAACGATCTGCGCTGGCCGCAGCGTGACCGGCTTGCCGTCGCGCACCAGCTCCACGGTCCACAGCTTCGCCGCCGGATCGTAACTTGCCTTGGTGGCCTCCGTGGAACCCCAGTAGTTGAGCTCCATCACCTTCACATACATCTCCAGCCAGTCGCCCATCTTGTCCTTGGGCGTGAACACCGGCCAATGCGAAGGGAAGGGAATGTAAGGCAGATGGTCGTACCAGACGGGATCATGCAGCACGAGCGAACGGTAGCGCTTGCGCCAGGAGTCGCCGGCCTTCGCGTTCCTCTCCACGATGACGAAGGGAACGCCGAGCTGCTTCAGCCGGGCGCCCAGCATGATGCCGCCCTGGCCACCACCGATGATCAGGCAATAGGGCTGGCGGCTGGCGCCAAGCTCGGCCTCCTCGACGGCGCGCAGCTCGGACCATGTCTGCCGGTTGCGGTCGGCGCCGTGGCGAACGCCCATCGGCCGGACCGCGCCGGTGGCCTCCTCGAATCCTTTGAGTTCCTGCAGCGTGGTCAGGATGGTGCGGCACTTGCCGTCTTCCAGCCGGAACACGCCTTGCCCGCGACCGACTGCGGTCTCGAAATCGAACCAGCCTTCGATCTTGCCGGGCTGACCCGACGCGCTGCTCAGCGTGAACTTCGTCGGTGCGGTCTTTGCCAGCGTCGCGTCGAGCATCGCCTTGACGGCTGCCTTGCCCTCCATCGTCTTCACGTTCCATGTGAAGGACACCAGGTCGCGCCAGTAGCAGTCCTCCGCGAAGAGCCGCAGGACGGAATCGGCATCGCCTGCTGCGAGGCTGCGGGAGAAGTTGGCAAGCCAGGCAGAGGCCTCGGCCGCGGGAGCGGTCTGGAGCATGGTTGGTCCCTGTGATCTGTGGGGCGGCAGGTATGCTGCCCGCGAAACTTGAAGTGCCGAACTCCGCGCTAGTCGCCCAGCGGCTCGAGTTCCTTGCCTTTCCTGTGGGTCAGCACGTTGTATTTGATGCGGCGCAGCGTCTCGAGCGCCGGCGCGCCGAGCCTGTAGCCGGCCGCCACCGAGACGAGGTCGATGATGGCGAGGAAAGCGAAACGCGACGCGGTCGGCTTCATCGTGTCGGGGAATTCGGGGATGTCGACCGTCAGGCGCACGTCGCAGAGCTTGGCGAGCTCGCTGTCCGGCGCGGTGATGCAGATGGTCCTGGCGCGATAGTGCTTGGCCAGCGCGACCGCCTCGATGACCTCCTTCGTGCGGCCGGTGGCGGAGATCGCGATGACTAGGTCGTTCGGCTTCAGCGTCGAGGCCGTCATGCGCATGACGTAGGGATCGGAATAGGCCGACACCACGACGCCATAGCGGAACAGGCGATACTGCGTCTCCTGCGCCAGGGCCGCTGAGCTGCCGCCGAGGCCGAACACTGCGACCTGATGCGCGCTGGCGACGAGTTCGGCAGCCTTGACCACCTCCGCTGGATCGACCTGGCGCTCGACCGTGTTCAGCGCACTGCGGGCCTCTGCGAAAACCGTATTCCAGAGTGGCGAAGCGTCCTCGGTCGGCACCACGGGCTGGCCGGCGGTCAGGTACATGCGGCCGACGACGACCGACTGGGCGAGCTTCAGTTTGAAATCGCGCACGCCCTCGCAGCCTATGGCGCGGCAGAAGCGGGTGACTGTGGGCTCACTGACCTCGGCGCGCCGCGCGATCTCCGCATTGGATGCGTCGACCGAGAAGGCGACGTCCGCGAGCACCGTATCAGCGACGCGGCGCTCAGCCGGCCTGAGTTCCGCGTAGGAATCCTTGATCTGCGAGAGGATGTCGGGGATAGGCTTTCCGTAGCCTGCGTCGGCCGCGCGCTCGTCGCCGTGGTCCATTGCGAGGGTTCTCCCCATCATGCGGTCCGACTGGATTTCTACCATCTTCGATCCGCCCGCTTCATCGCAGGAAGTGCCCGTTCCCCAGCCTTTTTACTGGCGCTACAGCGTTCAATTACAGAGAGAATGTAGGAAACTTACACACTTTGCAAGTGCTGAAACCGCTTAAAACAGCGGCTTTGGAAATAGTTTGGTAAGTCGAGATGTGGCGGCTTGACTCGTCAAGTAGGATAGTTACAAACTCTACCAAGAGGCCGAAAAGAGCCTCTGCCAGACGGGAACTTAAGCCAGCGCGAGGGGCGATGGACGCTCACGGCCCACACGATTCGAAGCTCAGCGTGCGCGGCGCGACCAAGGCCTATTCGACAGCCTCGGGCGATCTGATCGCCATCGATCGCTGCAGCCTGGACGTCAAGGCCGGCGAGATCGTGTCGATCGTCGGTCCGTCGGGCTGCGGAAAGACGACGCTGCTCTGGTCGATGTCGGGACTGCATCCCTTGAGCGCGGGTGAGGTGCTGCTCGACGGCAAACCGGTGAAAGGACCGAACGCCGAGATCGGCATGGTCTTCCAGGAGGCCACGCTGCTGCCCTGGCGCAATCTCGATTCGAACATCCGTTTCCCCTTCGAGATCAAGGGCAGCCAGCCGGACGAAGCCTGGATCGCTGAACTGCTGCACAAGGTCGGCCTTGAAGGGTTCGGCGCACGTTTTCCACGCGAGCTCTCCGGCGGTATGCAGCAGCGCGCCGCCCTCGTGCGCGCACTCTCCTTCAAGCCTTCCGTGCTCCTGATGGACGAGCCGTTCGGCGCGCTGGACAGCTTCACGCGCGAGGAGATGAACCGGCTGGTCGAGCAGATCTGGCTCGACACCCGCACCACAATCGTCCTGATCACCCATTCGATCGAGGAGGCGATCTTCCTCTCCGACCGCGTCATCGTCATGAGCGCGCGTCCCGGCCGTGTCGCCAATGAATACAAGGTGCCGTTCCCGCGGCCTCGCTCCCTGGAGATCATGTCGACCAAGGAGGTCTTCGACCTCACCAACGCGATCAAGCTGGAGATCGTCGGCGGGCAGAAGAGCCGCTTCGCGCAGCCTGCATCGGCCGCCATCCAGCCTGCAGCCGAGTGAGGGTATCATGAGCGACGCCGACGCCATCCCCGAATTCAAGCCCAAGCAGGGCGCCGGTGACGATGTCGGCATCACCAACCTGTCCGCCTTCTCATCCGGCCCGGGCATCAAGTCGATGGCCGAGGTGCTGGCGATCGTCGTCGTTGCTGTCGTCATAATCGGCGGCGCGGAGCTGCTGCTCGGCCTCTTCGAGGTGCCGCAATACGTGCTGCCGAAACCGAGCGAGATCGCCATGGCGCTCGTCAGCGACTTCCACCTGATCCTGCCGCATCTCGGCTACACGCTGGTCGAGCTGCTCTCCGGCTTCACCATCGGCGCCGTCGTCGGGCTGGTGATGGCCGCCGTCATCACCCAGTTCCCGTTCGTCGAGAAGGTGGTGACGCCCTATATCCTGCTTCTCGTCACCACGCCGATGCTGGCGCTGGTGCCGCTGCTCATCCTGCGCTTCGGCTTCGGCTACACGCCGCGCATCATCGCGGTCGCGCTTGCTGCAGGGCCAATGGTGATGATCAATGCCGCGACCGGCTTCCGGCGCGTCGACCGCGCCAAGATCGCGCTGGCCCGCTCCTACGGCGCCTCGACCCTTCAGATATTCTGGAAGATACGCGCGCCGATGGCGCTGCCGATGATCCTCGTCGGCCTGATGATAGGCTCGATCTTCGGCCTGCTCACCGCGGTTGGGGCCGAGATGGTCGGCGGCGGCTTCGGGCTCGGCAATCGGCTGACCTCCTATTCCTCGATGATCCAGATGCCGCAGTTCTTCGCGGTCGTCTTGATCCTCTCCATTCTGGGCATCCTGATCTATGTGCACTTCTTCCTGATCGGGAAGAAGTGGGCGAGCTGGGAGGCCTGACGAATCCCGCCGGTCGGAGGAAATGGCTGGCGGTACCAAGGGAACCAGAAAACCAATCGACCAATCAATGGGGTGATTCCATGACCATGCTTTCCAGGCCAGGCGGCATCAGCCGCCGCACCTTCCTTCAGGTCTCTGCCGCCGGCGTCGTGACCGCCACCACGCTCCGCCCGCGCTTCGCCAATGCCGAAGC
>JAEYXI010000089.1 GCA_023428515.1 Pseudomonadota bacterium
TAGACAGGCCGTCGGCGACGTGGGCCGCGACGCGCCTGGGGTCGCGCGCGCGCGCCGGGCCGTAGCCGCCGCCACCATTGGTCAGGCCCACGACGCGCTGGTCGCGGCGGACGAGGACATGCTCGGAGGTGGAAAGCTCGGTAATCTCGCCGGCATCCGACTCCAGATACTGCCGGGCGGGCGCCGCATTGCCGCCGCCGCGGGTGCCGAGCGAGGGGTTCACCGTGCCGTCCGAGCAGAAGCCGAGTTCGAAGTCGCAGTCGATCGGGCGGAACACCGTCTTGATGCCCGGCGCGCCGCGATGCGCGCCCGCGCCCTCGCTGTCGATGAGGATCCTGCGGGTCTCGATCATCATGGGGTGCAGCCTCTCGTCGATCTCGATGCTGTCATAGAACGGCATCCCGGCATTGCCCATGCAAAACAGCGACAGCCAGCCGTCCTCCACCGGCGTGCCCGGCCCACCGCCGGCGGCAAGGATCACCTCATTGACATAAGCGTGGCCATTGCGGGGGTCGTGGCCCGAGATGACGCCCGCCGACGGCGGCAGGGCCGCGCCGCCTTCCGCCATGCCGACGGAAGGGTCGATGGCGGCCATGGCGAGCTGGACGGCGTTGGAGACGCGGTCGCCCAGATTGGTGGTCGCGACCGAGGTGGAGTACGGGTGGCGGGTGATGCCGACGCAGCAATTCTCGCGCAGCTTCACCTCGATGCGGCGCAGGCTGCCGGCATTGGGCGTCACCGGGCGCGGCAGGCTGTTGAGCACGCCGACCAGCGCGGCGGTGCGCGCGCAGGCCTGGCTCAGGTTCACGCCCACCGGCATGCAGTCGAGATTGTCCGAGAGGTCGACCGTGATCATGCCTTTCGCGGCGTCGACCGTGACGTCGGCATTGGCGGGGATGCCGCCTTCCGGCGTGCCGGGAAGCGGATCATGCGTGCAGGTTCCGCGCGCCGAGCCCGAGGCGATGGTCGAGATGATCTCGATCATCTGGCGCTCGGTCATGTCGAACCACTGCCTCGCGTGGTCGGTCAGCGTCTCCCAGCCGAGCTCCTCGCCCATGCGGGTGATCTCGCGCTCGCCGATGCGCGCCGCCCCAAGCATGGCGAGATAGTCGCCGCGCCATTGCTCGGGCACGCGGATGCGCATCATGCACATGTTTATGATGTCGCGATTGTCGGTGTAGTCGGACTGGACCTTCACCGCCGGGAAGATCAGCGCGCCTTCCTCATAGACGTCGCGGGCGTTGCCCATATAGGTGGTCGGCAGCGAGTTGCCGCAATCGGCCTGATGGGCTTTCGCCACCACGGTGAAGCGATGGACGTTCCTGTCGTCGAACACCGGCACGAGGATGGTGTGGTCGGCCGCGTGCGAATTGCCGTGATAGGGCGAGTTGTGCAGGAAGGCATCGCCCCGCTTCAGGTCGGGATGGATGTCGAGCATGGCGCGCGCCATGAGGTCCGCGCCGCCGATGACGTGGATGGGGTAGCTGTCCGCGGCGGTGAGCAGCTCGCAATCGGCCGTCACCAGCGCGCAGGAGAAGTCGCGCGCGGTGTTGATGACGCCCGAGCGTGCGGTACGCAGCAGCGTGTTGGCCATCTTGCGCGTCACGCCATCGAAGCGCTTCTGCATGATGGCGAGCTTGACGCCATTCGCGACCGGCGCGGTGGCCTGAACCTGCATGTTCATGTGCTGCTCCTACGCTGCGGTGGCGATGACGAGATGCCCCCCGGCGCGACGGACGGCCCGCGCGCCGGGATTGACGACGATGGTGGTGAAATTGCTGTCGACGATGGCGGGACCGACGATCTCCGCCTCCTCTGCCATGTGCTCCAGCCGGTAGGCGGGCGCCTCGATCACTCCCGTCTCGCGGAAATACATCTGCCGCATGGTCTGGTCCTGCGCGGCCGCCTCCTCCCCCAGCCGGATCGCGGTCGGATCGGACAGGCGGCAACGGGCGAGCGCGCGCCAGCTCATGATCTCGATGGCGTCGCCATCGTCGCGGAACGAGAACAGCTCGGTGTGGCGGGCATGGAAATCGGCGATGAGCGCATCGACATCCCCGGGGCTGTCGATCCGCGCGCCCCGCAGCATCACGTCAATTTCCCAGACCTGGCTCGGGTAGCGGGCCTCGATGGAGAAATCGATGCGCTTGTCGCGGGCATGCGGTCCGACCTTGGCGAAGAACGCGTCCGCCTGCGCGGCGAGCCCCGCCATGATCTCGTTCGCCTTGGCGCGGTCGAAGGCGGTGGTCTTCATGAAGGCGGTGCGGGCGAACTCGGTGGTGAGCTCCGACATCATCGCCCCCGCCGCGCTCAGCGCCGCGCCGACGTCGGGGAAGATCACCTTGTCGCAGCGCAGGCGCCGGGCAATAAGCACGGCATTGATGCCGGCCGCGCCGCCGCCGCCGATCATCGTCGTCTCTTCCGGATCGATGCCCTGCTTGACCGTGATGTCCTCGATGGCGTTGACCATGCTCTCGGTCGCAAGGTCGAGGATGGAGAGCGCCGCGTCCTCGACGCTGATGCCGAGCGGAGCCGCGATCTGATTGGCGATGGCCTGATAGGCGGCGTCGCGTCCAAGACCCATCTGGCCGCCGAGGAAAAAGGCCGGATCGATATAGCCGAGCACAACGGCGGCATCGGTGACGGTCGGCTTCGTCCCGCCGCGGCCGTAACAGACGGGGCCGGGTGTTGATCCCGCGCTTTCCGGACCGACATGGAGCAGTCCGGCGGCATCGACGCGCGCAATGCTGCCCCCGCCCGCGCCGACGCTCTTCACGTCGACGGACGGAAAGCCGGTGAGATTGCCCTGATAGATCGGGCCCAGCCACGTCTCGCGGGTCCAGGGCAGCGCGCCGTCCCGCACCAGCGAGACGTCATAGGTCGTGCCGCCGGCATCGGTGACGATGGCGGTGCGCGCGCCCTCGATCTGCGCGAAGTGACGGCCGGCAACCGGGGCCATGGCGGGGCCGGAGTTCAGCGCGAGGATCGGCCGCTCCGCGAGATCGGCCACGTCGACCAGGCCGCCCTGCGAGGTCACGGCGAAAATCTGGCCCTTCAGCCCGCGCTCCTCGAGCCGGGCTTTGAGCGTGCGCAGATAGTCGCTCATGATCGGCTTGAGCGAGGCATCAATCGCGCAGGACGAGGTGCGGCGATACTCGCGCACGGTGGGGTTCAGCCGGCTGGAGAGCGTGTAAGGCACGCCCGGCAGATGCTCTTCCAGCAGTTGCGCCACCCGCTCCTCATGGGCGGGGTTCACGATCGACCAGATCAGCGAGACCGCCACCGCCTCGACCTTTTCGGCTTTCAGCTTCCCGATGATGGCGAGCACCGCCGCCTCGTCGAGCGGCGCGTGGACGCGTCCATCCGCCCAGATGCGGCCGGGCACCTCGAAGGTGAGCGCGCGCGGGATGTAGGGCGCCGGATAGGGGATGCGGTAGTTGAACGGATCGGTGCGCCCGCCCTCGCGGATCAGCAGGATGTCCGGGTGACCCTCGGTGACGAGGAGCGCGGTTCGCGCGGCGTTCCCGGTGATCACCGCATTGATGGCGCGGGTGGTTGAGTGAAACAGGATCTCGGTCTCTCCGAGAAGCGCCGCGACGCCCACGCCCCGCGCCTGAGCGGCAAGCTCGATCGCGCCGAGAATGCCGCCGATCGGGTCGGGATAGGTCGTGGGCGACTTGAACATGGTCGCCGCCTTCCCCGGCTCGTCGACCATCAGATCGGTGAAGGTCCCTCCGACGTCGATCGACATGCGCATGTGGCGGCTCCTCGCTGTGCCCATCACCATGTGAAAGTGACTTGCATAAAATGCAAGATCAATTGTTCAGACTACACCCCGGCGCAATACCTTTGCGTAGTGCACAACTGCAACTGGTTCTGCTAGATAGATTGCCGAAACCCGGTGAGAGTCGCGGATGTCGAGTTCCGATGCGGAAAAACTGGATGAGGGCCTGCTCGCGGTCGGGCCGCGCGTGCGCTATCTGCGGCGCGTGCATCGCCTGCGGCTGAAGGATTTGGCGAGCGCCGCCGGCTGTTCGGAAAGCCTGCTCTCGCGCATCGAGAACTCGCTCGTCGTGCCCTCGCTGAGCACGCTCCACCGGCTCGCGAAGGCGCTCAAGGTCAATGTCGCCGCGCTGATCGACCCGA
>JAEYXI010000091.1 GCA_023428515.1 Pseudomonadota bacterium
CGAAGGGCGTCTTCCAGAACATCGTACTGAACCACGCCCAGACCGAAAAGCTGCTCGGCAGAGGAAAGATCGACCATGTCAACTTCACCGGCTCGGTCGCCGGCGGGCGCGCCATCGAGAAGGCGGCAGCCGGCACCTTCATGACGCTCGGGCTGGAACTCGGCGGCAAGGACCCGGCCTATGTGCTCGCCGACGCCAAGATGGATCACGCCATCGCCAACCTCGCCGAAGGCGCCTTCTTCAACTCGGGCCAGTGCTGCTGCGGCATCGAGCGGGTCTATGTGCACGAGAAAGTCTACGACGACTTCGTAGAGGGCTTCATCGCCGAAAGCCGCAACTGGACGCTCGGCAACCCCCTCGACGCCGACGCAGTCATCGGACCGATGGCCCAGCCGCGTTTCGCCGATTTGATCCGCGAGCAGAAGGCAGAGGCGCTGCGCAAGGGCGCGACCGCCCACCTGAACGTGAAGGACGAGCGCGATCAGGCCGGCTCGCCCTATCTGCCCGCCGAAGTCCTGACCGGCGTCAACCACCAGATGTCGGTCATGCGCGAAGAAAGCTTCGGCCCGATCGTCGGCGTCATGAAGGTACGCGACGACGAGGAGGCGATCGCGCTGATGAACGACAGCCCCTACGGCCTCACCGCCTCGATCTGGACCGCCGACACCGAACACGCGATCGCCATCGGCGACCGCGTCGAGACAGGCACGATCTTCATGAACCGCAGCGACTATCTCGATCCCCCGCTGGTCTGGACCGGCGTCAAGGATACCGGCAAGGGCGCGGCGCTGTCGGCCATCGGCTACGACAACCTCACCCGGCCGAAATCCTATCACTTGCGTGAAAAAATCTGACCCAGACTCTGAGCCACGAAAGCTTTGCGATGACCAAGTTCGTTTCCAAATGGAACTATCCGACCACCGTCCGCTTCGGCGCCGGCCGCATCCAGGAGCTGCCGGACGCGCTGGCCTTCGCCGGCATCAAGCGGCCGCTCTTCGTCACCGACCCGGGGCTGGCGAAGCTGCCGGTGGTCGCCTCGACGCTCAAGATCCTCGACGATGCCAAGATCCCCTACGGCGTCTTTTCCGACGTCAAGCCGAACCCGATCGAGGCCAACCTCACCGCCGGCATCGCCGTCTTCAAGAAAGGCAAGCATGACGGCGTCATCGCCTTCGGCGGCGGCTCGGCGCTCGACCTCGGCAAGCTGATCGCCTTCCAGGCCGGCCAGACGCGCCCCGTCTGGGATTTCGAGGACATCGGCGACTGGTGGACGCGCGCCAATTCCGACACCATCGCGCCGATCGTCGCCGTGCCGACCACCGCAGGCACCGGCTCGGAGGTCGGCCGCGCCGGCGTCCTCACCAACGAAGCCACCCACACCAAGAAGATCATCTTCCACCCGAAGCTTCTTCCCGCGATCGTCATCGCCGATCCGGAGCTCACCACCGGCATGCCGCCCGTCATCACCGTCGGCACCGGCATGGACGCGCTCGCCCACTGCCTCGAAGCCTACTCGGCGACCGGCTATCATCCGATGGCCGACGGCATCGCGCTCGAAGGCATGCGCCTCGTCTTCGAGAACCTGCCGAAGGCCGCCACCAACGGCAAGGACATCACCGCCCGCGCCAACATGATGGCCGCCGCCGCGATGGGCGCCACCGCTTTCCAGAAAGGGCTCGGCGCCATCCATTCGCTGTCGCATCCGATGGGGTCGCTCTACGACACCCACCACGGCATGACCAACGGCGTCTTCATGCCCTATGTGCTAGCCTTCAACCGCCCGGCAATCGAGGAGCGTATCGCCCGTGCCGCCGCGTATCTCGGCATCAAGGGCGGCTTCGACGGTTTCGCCAGGGCGATCCTCAAGCTGAGGAAAGAGCTCAAGGTTCCTCACACGCTGCCCGATCTCGTCAAGGGCTTGAAGATGGATGCCAAGCGCAAGGCCGAGATCGCGGCCATGGCGGTCGAGGATCCGAGCACCGGCTCCAACCCGGTTAAGCTTACCAAGAAGGCGGCGCAGACGCTGCTCGAGAACACGATTGCCGGCAAACTTTGAATCGCTGCCTCCCGGCGCCGCGTTTGAAGCATGATTGCGGTGGCGAAAGGGGGAAAATGTTGGGAAAGGTGATCAAGAATAATTAGCCGAGAAACAACCCGGCGGCGATTGCTAGGGGGTTGGAAAAGGAGTTAACTTTTCGCGCCTGGGGGGTCCCGGCGGCCCGATCATTCATCGGACTGTCATACGACAGCGGTACCGCATCCGAGGCGTCTAATGGCGTCAGTTCAACGGAGAGAACATATGTTCAAGTTTACGGGAAAGCTGCTTTCCCTTGCCGCCGCGTCGCTTATGACGACCACGGCTTTCGTCGCGGCCGAGCCGTCGGCGGAGCTTGTGGCGGCAGCAAAGGCGGAGGGCCAGCTCACAACCATCGCATTGCCGCATGACTGGTGCGGCTATGGCGAAGTGATTGCTGCATTCAAGACGAAATATCCCGAAATCACCGTCAACGAGCTCAACCCCGACGCCGGTTCGGGCGATGAGATCGAGGCGATCAAGGCCAACAAGGACAACAAGGGCCCGCAGGCCCCTGATGTGATCGACGTCGGCCTCTCCTTCGGCCCGGCGGCCAAGGCCGAAAACCTGATCCAGCCCAACAAGGGCGCGACCTGGGATTCGATCCCGGCCGAAGCTAAGGACGCCGACGGCTACTGGTACGGCGACTATTACGGCGTCCTCTCCTTCATGGTGAACAAGGACCTTGTCGAGAACGTGCCGCAGGACTGGGCCGATCTCCTGAAGCCGGAATACGCCAACGCGGTCGCCCTCGCGGGTGATCCGCGCGCCTCCAACCAGGCCATCCAGGGCGTCTACGCCGCCGGCCTGGCGAAGGGTGCGGCTGCCGGCAAGGCCGCTGGCGAGGCGGGCCTCGAGTTCTTCAAGGAGCTCAACGCCGCCGGTAACTTCGTCCCCGTCATCGGCAAGCCGGCGACGCTGGCGCAGGGCCAGACGCCGATCCTCATCAACTGGGACTACAACAACCTGTCCGGCCGCGACACGCTCAACGGCAATCCGCCGACCGAGATCGTCATCCCGGCTAACGGCGTCGTGGCCGGCGTCTACGTGCAGGCGATCAGCGCCTTCGCACCGCATCCGAACGCAGCCAAGCTGTGGATGGAACACCTCTATTCCGACGAAGGCCAGTTGCTGTGGCTCAAGGGCTATTGCCATCCGATCCGCTTCAACGACCTGGTGAAGAACGGCAAGGTTCCGCAGGATCTGCTGGACGCTCTGCCACCGGCGGCAGCCTATGAGAAGGCCGTGTTCCCGACGCTCGACGATCAGGCGGCGGCCAAGGGAGCCATCACCGGAAGCTGGGACAGCGTCGTGGGCGCCAACGTCCAGTAAGACGACAAAGGGTCGGGGGGCG
>JAEYXI010000106.1 GCA_023428515.1 Pseudomonadota bacterium
CTGGAAGACGGTGTTGACGGGACGCTTGAACGGCGGCAGGCCGGCGATGTCCTCGCCATGGAGGAGGATGGCGCCTTCGGTCGGATATTCGAATCCGGCGATCAGCCGTAGCAGCGTGGTCTTGCCGCAGCCCGACGGCCCGAGGAGCGTGAAGAACTCGTTCTCGCGGATGGCGACCGACACGTCGTCGAGGGCGCGCAACGCGCTGAAAGCCTTTACGATCCCCCTCGCCTCAATCGCTATGCGCTTGTCCTTTGCCTCGGCAGGCTCCGGCATGCTTTCCCACCCGTGTCATTCCCCGGTGCTGCTGCACGGGTGCTGGACCCTGGCGTCAGCATTTTGCTTTGGGGGCAGCGTATTTGACGACTTGGCTTCCGGCAAGGTGCCTCGCTATGAACGTATCCATATGGGAGCAGCAGAATGACGAAAGCCGACATCATCATCGAAAACGCGCGGGTGCTGACGATGGACCCGTGGACCCCTCGCGCCGAGGCGGTGGCGCTCGCCGGCGGCTCGGTCCTGGCGATCGGCGACCGCGACACGGTTGCCGGCACTGGCGTGCCCTCGACGCGCCGTATCGACGCCGGCGGCGCTTCGGTGCTGCCTGGCTTCATCGACAGCCACATCCATCTCTTCGCCGGCGGGGCGCAGTTGCGGAGCCTCTCGTTGGCTGGGATGACCGGCTTCGACGCCATCGCCACAGCGATCCGCGAGCGTGCCGCACGGCGCATCGACACCGGCGTGCTGGTCGCCGAGCAGGCGGCGTACTTCATGTTCGGCGACAAGGAGCCGATCACCCGGCAGTTGCTGGACCGCATCCTGCCGGACTACCCTCTGGCGCTGTTCGCAAGCGACCACCATACGATGTGGGCCAACACGGCGGCCCTGAAGGCGGCCGGCATTCTACAAGGACGCGAAACGCCGCCCGGAAGCGAGATCGTCATGGGCGATGACGGGCTGGCGACAGGCGAGTTGCGCGAGTTCGAGGGTTTCGCCCCGATCACCGACCTGACGCCGACCGGCGGCCGCGAGATGCTCGGCCTGATGGGCCACGAGCCAAAGACCCCGCCGACCGCCGAGCAGAGGGCCGTAGACCACGACATCTTGCGGCGCGGCCTCGCCTATTGCGCCTCGCTCGGCATCACCAGCTTCCACAACATGGACGGCAATTTCTACCAGCTCGAACTGCTCGAGGAGATCGACCGCGCCGAAGGGCTGATCGTGCGTGGACGCGTGCCGTTCCGCATGCTGCCGGGCATGGCGCTATCGGAACTCGCCAAGGCAGTCGAGATGCGCAGCCGCTGGCATACGGACCGGCTGAAATCGGACTTCGTGAAGATGTTCATGGACGGCGTCATCGAATCGACGACGGCGGACATGTTCGCGGACTACAACGGAACGCCCGGCTCCAGCGGCTTCTCCTTCTTCGAGCAGGACGAATTCGACGCCATCTGCGTCGAGTGCGACAGGCTCGGCCTGCAGATCGCGGTGCACGCGATCGGCGATGCGGCCGTCAATCGCACGCTGAACGGTTACGAGGCGGCGCGGCGCAAGAACGGCGCACGCGACAGCCGCCACCGCGTCGAGCACATCGAGATGCTGAAGCCATCGGACCTGCCGCGCTTCGCGGAACTCGGTGTGCTCGCCTCCATGCAGCCGACCCATGCGCCGGGCGGCGCCTACCCAGTCGAGCCGATCCTGTCCATGGTCGGGCGCGAACGGATGAGGACCGGCTATGCCTGGCAGACCATCCGCGAAAGCAGGGCGCGGATGGTCTTCGCGAGCGACTGGCCCGTCGCGCCGCTCGACCCGCTGTTCGGCATCAAGACGGCAATGACGCGTACGCCCGCATTCGATGGTGCACCGGACGAACGCCAGTCGCTTGAGGATTCGATTGCCGGCTTCACCCGCGACGGCGCCTTCGCGGAGTTCACCGAGCAGCACAAGGGCGTGCTGAAGCCGGGCGCGATGGCCGACCTGGTCATCCTGTCGGACGACATCGAAGGCGCAGCGCCCCACCGGATCGACAACCTGAGGGTCCAGGCGACGATCTGCGGTGGGCGAATGACCTACGAGCGCGGCTTCTCGTAACGCAGAGGCGGCCGGCGGCCGAACCAGGGGGCCGCCTCCTCGATCCGCGCGCAAAGCCCCATCAGTAGTTCGTCCTTGCCGAAGGCGGCGGCGAGGTGGATGCCCACCGGCAGCCCTTCCGCCGTCCAGTGCAACGGCAGGGACGCTGCCGGCTGCCCTGACGCGTTGAACGCCGCCGTTAAGGGCGAATAGTCGAACACGCGGCCCGGCCCCATGCGATAGTCGACATAGTCCTCGGGCTTGTGATCGAAGCGGCCGATCTCCGCCGGCGGCTCGGCAAGCGTCGCCGTCAGCAGGACATCGTGGCCCTGGAAGAAGGCCGCCAGTTCGCGGCCATAGGCATGGACCTTGCCTACCGCCTCCAGGTAGTCGGCGCCGCTGAGCCCCCGCGCATAGGCAATGGCGCCGCGCGAAATGCCCTCCATCTCGCCTTCCGCCAGCGGCCGGGCGCGTTTCTTCACCGCAGAATCGACCGAAAGCGCAGTGCCGCAGGCGACGATCTTCGTCCAGGCGGCCATCATGCCGCGCGTGTCGGCTTTCGGCAGCGCCTCCTCGACATGGTGGCCGAGGCTTTCGAGTAGCCTCGCGGCCTGTTCTACGGCGGCTCGGCACTCCGGGTCGATTGGCTGGCCGGTGAGCGAGGTGGTGGCGAAGGCGACCCGGAGGCCCTTGGGGGACCGTGCGAGCGCCGCGACGAAACTCTCCTCCAGCGGCGGTGCGAAATAGGGAGCACCGAGGTCGGCACCTTCGGTCGCGTCGAGCAGGACGGCCGTATCGCGCACCGATCGCGTGAGAAATCCGTCGATCGCCATGCCCGCCCAACCCTCGCCGACATAGGGACCGTCGGGCAGGCGGGCGCGTGTCGGCTTGAAGCCGAACAGGCCGCAGGACGATGCTGGGATACGCACCGAGCCGCCGCCGTCCGAGCCGTGTGCAGCAGGCACGATGCCCGCCGCCACTGCGGCGCCGGCGCCGCCGGAGGAGCCGCCCGGCGTGCGCTCGAGGTTCCAGGGGTTGCGCGTCGGTCCTCCGTAGACGGCTGCCTCCGTCACCGGACCGATCCCGCCCTCGGGCGACGTCGTCCGGCCGAAGGTGACTAGTCCCGCCGCCTTCAGCCGCGCATAGATGGAGGAGTCGAGCCCGTAGTGCGTGTTCGCGAACAGCCGGGAGCCACTGTTTGACGGAAAGTCGATGGCCTCGGCGCCGAGGTCTTTGAGCAGGAAGGGCACGCCTTTCAACGGCCCCTCCGGCAGCCCCTCCGCGATCAGTCGTCGGGCGACGCCCTCCTGCAGCATAGTGACGGCGTTGATCTCCGGGTTCAGCGCTTCGACCCGTGTCAGCGCCTCGTCGAGCAATTCGCCTGGCGTGGCATCG
Source organism: Pseudomonadota bacterium (assembly GCA_023428515.1). The sequence continues at coordinate 3,466 of JAEYXI010000106.1, forward strand.
CCTCGGGCAACAACTTCGGCAAGCGCGACCGCATCGCATGTTTCATAAAGACTGGTGATCATTCCACAACTAACAGAGGCGGGAGCCGAAGGGATTATCGCGACCGGCAACGATTTGTCGATGCAACCTATTCTCTCAAGGATCTTATTAGCAAGGCATGTCTCTGTCGGTCACCAATGCCCGCTTCGGAGCGAGAACGCGACGCAAAGCTGTCGTTCGCCTAGTCGCATAAGATGTAATTCTGAGCTTGCGCCAAAACGCGTCTCTGACCCCTTCGCGGTTGTTCGAAGGGCGTTGGCTACTTCACTCAACCATAAATCTTGAACTGAACGGCAGGCTGGCCGCCCCGACCGCCTTCGGCGAGAGCGTGATGTTTCCCGCGATCGCCTTCACGCCGGGCAGGATGGACTCCAGCCGGCGGCAGATGTCCCTGCAGACTTCTTCGGGCGCATAGGATGACAGGACCACAGTGTCGAACTCGACGAACTGGCTCACCGCGCCCAGCGAACGGATCATCTGGTCGATCAGCCGCCCTTCCCAGGCCGTCAACGGCTCGCCGTAGTTCGGCCAACTGCCGTTCCGATCCCAGAGCATCGCCGTGGGCAGGTTGTGTCTGGCGAGTTCTTTCTCAAGCGCGGCGATGCCGACGTCGAAGCTCACCGGGGAGTTGCCGTTGTAGATCTGATGGTTCAGCACGAGGCGGCCGTGCAGGTTGGCCCCGAGGAAGAAGTACATATAGTCGGTCAGCGGCTTTGCCACACCGAACATGCTCTCGCCGCTCGCCGCGGCCGTGACGTCGTTCTGGACGAAAACGGATACGCCTAGGTGCTCCTCGATCTCTTCCTGGAGCGCCTTGAAGTAGGCCTCGCCGTCTCTTCCGTTCGATATGCTGTGGGGCAGTGCGAGCCCGACCCCGGCAAGACGATCGCGCGCCTTTCTGGGCAGCATGGCGAGCGCATTGCGGATAGTCTCCAGGAATTCCGAATGATTGCTGCCGCGGCCGGGCTCGGCATTCGGGATCGTGGTGTGGAAGCGAACCG
>JAEYXI010000152.1 GCA_023428515.1 Pseudomonadota bacterium
GGCCTGGAAAGGCGCCGAGGTGCGCGCCCACATGACCGATCTCGCCCGCGAGCTCGGCCGGCTCGGCGCCTGGGTGCGGCTCCATTACGTCTATCCCTACCCGCACGTCGACCAGGTCATCCCGCTCATGGCCGAGGGGCTGATCCTTCCCTATCTCGACATCCCCTTCCAGCATGCCTCGCCTCAGGTACTGAAGAACATGCGGAGGCCCGCGCATGGCGAGAAGACGCTGGACCGCATCCGCTCATGGCGCGAGGCCTGCCCGGATCTCGCGATACGCTCGACCTTCATCGTGGGTTTCCCCGGCGAGACCGACGAGGATTTCGACATGCTGCTCGACTGGCTCGACGAGGCCAAGTTCGAGCGCGCCGGCTGCTTCAAATACGAGCCGGTGACGGGTGCGCGGTCCAACGAGATGGGGCTCGAGCAGGTGCCGCAGGAGGTCAAGGAAGCACGCTGGCACCGCTTCATGCAGCGCCAGCAGAAGATCTCGGCAAACCTGCTGCGGAAGAAGGTCGGGAAACGGCTGCCCGTCATTATCGACGAGGCGCACGGCCTCTCCGCCAAGGGCCGCACGAAATACGACGCGCCGGAGATCGACGGCTCGGTGCATATCGAGTCCCGGCGGCCGCTGCGCGTCGGCGACATCGCGACGGTGAAGATCGACCGCGCCGACGCCTACGACCTCTACGGCAGCGCGGTCTGATCCGCTTTAAGCGAGATGCAAACGGGCTTTGTGCTTGGCGCGGCAGGACCTACATTGGCCCTGTGGACCGACCGATCCAGGATTCGCCATGGCCGAGCAAGCAGGTGCCCGCGACGTCCAACCGACCAGATTGCCGGCGGCTGAGAAATCCATTCATCCCGTGACGCTGCGCTTCGCCGATCCGGTGCTGGAGCGGCATTATCACGACTCGCGGCTGAGATACCGTTTCGTCGCCGGCAAGATGAGCTCGCTCGCCGGCGCGCTTGCGTGGCTCACCTTCATCGTGCTCGGCCTGGTGGTCGACAGGCAGCCGCCGCCGGCGATCTGGTACACGACGGTCGCCGCCTGCATCTGGATGTTCGGCATGTTTGGCCTGCACTTCCTGCTGAAGCCGGGTCGCTGGGTCGAGATCGCCGGCATCGTCGTCCTGCTGGCGAATTTCTGCCTGCTGCTTTTCCTGATCGCAGTCACCGACCCGGTCGATGCTCCGCAATTTGCACCTGCAACCGTGTTCACCATGGCGGCGGTGATGTCCTTCGCGCTGGTGGGCGTGACCTTCTGGGAGGGCGCTCGGATCGCCGCGGTGGCGATCGCCTTCTACTACATCGCGGTCATCGTGCTGCAGCCGCAGCCCCTCATCTCGATCCTCTACCAATCGGCCTGGATGCTGACCACGACCCTGTTTGCCGGGCTCGGCTTCTACTTCCTCGATCGTACGCAGCGGATCGCCTGGCTGAGACAGCTCGACCTGATCGCGGCGCAGGAGCAGATACGCTCCCTGCTCCACAACGTGCTGCCGCCGGCGATCGCCGAGCGCAAGCTTGCCGGCGAAAGCCCGATCGCCGACACTTATGTGCAGGCGAGCCTGCTCTTCGCCGACGTCGTGGGGTTCACCCCGCTGTCGTCCCGCTTCTCCTCGAAGGAGGTGGTGGGCATGCTCAACGACCTCTACGAGCGTTTCGACACGATCGTCGCGCATTACGGGCTGGAGAAGATCAAGACGATCGGCGACTGCTATATGGTGGCCGGCGGGCTGCCGCATCCCGACCCTAACCACCTGAAGCGGCTGACCAGCGCGGCCGTGGAGATGCAGGCCGAGGCCGTCAAGGTGCATACGCCCGACGGCCAGCCGCTGGCGCTGAGGATCGGCATGCATGCTGGCCCCGTGACGGCCGGCGTGATCGGCCAGGCGAAATTCGCCTTCGATGTCTGGGGCGACACGGTCAACACGGCGAGCCGGATGGAGGCCGTGGGGGCGGCGAACCGCATCACCGTGTCGGACGAGGTTCGCGAGGCGTTGGGCGATACCTACGCTTTCAGCGGGCCGGAACTGGTGGAGGTCAAGGGCAAGGGGCCGACGCGGGTCTGGACGCTCGAGGCGGCCTTCTAGCGGAAGGGGTTCACCACGACGACGTCGTTTACCTGACGGCCGTCGCTGAGGTCTTCCGAATAGAGCGTTTTGCAACCGGCAATCTGGGCGGCGGCAATGATCGAGCAGTCCCAGAACGAAAATCCGGTTTGCTCCTTTACCTGCAGCGCCGAGTTGAACACCGCCACCGTATTGTCCTGGATACGAAACCGGCTCCAGGTCGCGATCAGCGATGCGGCAGTGGAATGCGGCAAGGCCCCTGCCCGCGAAGCGCGCGTCGCCTGGACGTAGAATTCCTGGAGAACCTGAACGGACAGGACGCAATCGTCATTGTCCAGAAGCTCTATCGCCCGGTCGCGTTTCGCCGCCTCGTCGGCAGCCGTGCTTATGGAATAGAGCAGCACGTTCGTGTCGAGAAAGGCCGGCATCCTCAACGATCGCGCGAATGGGCTTCGTCGCGGGTCAATCGGTCAGCAGCCCTGAACGACTTGATCGAAGCGCGCAAAGCGATTTCCTCGCGCTTCAACTTTTCCACATGAGAGCCGCCATTGGCGACATCCGTCAAAAACGCCTTCACCATGGCCGATACGGAAGTGTCCTGCTCGGCGGCTCGGACGCGCGCCAGCCGGTAGGTTTCGTCATCCACAGAAACTGTGATATTTTTCATATATTCACAGTATCACAGTTTTGGCGAAGCGCAACGAAAAAGGGCGCCCAAAGGCGCCCTTCCCTGTTTGTGCGGATATGCGAGCAGCTTACTGCGGCAGCTTGTCGTCCACGCCCTGGACGTAGAAGTTCATGCCGAGGAGCACGCCGTCCTCTGCGACCTCGCCGTCCTTCAGCCAGTCCGAGCCGTCCTGCTTCTTGATCGGGCCGGTGAAGGGGTTGAACTCGCCCGACTTGATCTTCGCTTCGGCCTCCTCGGCGGCCTTCTTCACGTCGTCGGGCATGTTGGTATAGGGCGCCATGACGACATGGCCCTCCTTCATGCCGCCCCAGACGTCCTGCTGCTTCCAGGTGCCGTCGATCAGCGCCTGGATGCGCTCGATGTAGTACGGGCCCCAATCGTCGACGATCGAGGTGAGCTGGGTTTCGGGGCCGAACTTGATCATGTCCGACGCCTGGCCGAACGCCTTGATGCCGCGCTCGGTCGCGACCTGCATCGGCGCGGTCGAGTCGGTGTGCTGGGTGATGATGTCGACGCCCTGGTCGATCAGCGCCTTGGCGGCGTCGGCTTCCTTGCCCGCATCGAACCAGGTGTTGGCCCAGACGACCTTCACCTTGAAATCGGGATTGACCGACTGCGCGCCGAGCACGAAGGCGTTGATGCCCATGACGACTTCGGGGATCGGGAAGGACGCGATGTAACCCGCGACGCCTGCCTTGGACAGCTTAGCGGCGATGATGCCCTGGACGTAGCGACCTTCGTAGAACCTGGAATTGTAGGTCGCGACGTTGGGATGCTCGCGCTTGAAGCCCGTCGCATGCTCGAACTTCACGTCAGGGAACTTCCCGGCGACCTTGTTCGTCGCATCCATGAAGCCGAAGGAGGTGGTGAAGATGATATTGCAGCCCGAACGCGCAAGGCGCTCGATGGCGCGCTCGGCATCAGCGCCTTCCGGAACGCTTTCCAGGTACGCGGTCTCGAGTTCGTCGCCGAACTTCTCCTTGGCCTGCAGCAGGCCCTGGTGATGCTGGTAGGAGTAGCCGAAGTCGCCGATCGGGCCGACATAGACCCAGCAGCCCTTCACCGCGGCTTCCGCCGCCATCGTCCCGAAAGCGAGCACAGCCGCTGTGGCTGCGAGCTTCAAAAATCTGGTTCTCATTCTAATTGATCCTCTTGAGGTACCTTGGGGACTCTTTCCCGTCTTCTTTTTTAGCGATCTGGCACGAACGGCCGCCCCAGTGATGCCGGTGTGTTGATCATCGTCAATCGCCTGTTCCGTGAGATTAGAACGAGGACGAGGATCGTTGCCAGATAGGGTAGCGAAGAAAGCAGCTGCGAAGGTATGCCTATCCCCAACGCTTGCGCGTGAAGCTGTCCGATCGAGACCGCGCCGAACAGATAGGCGCCTGCGAGCACCCTAAGCGGCCGCCAAGAGGCGAACACCACGAGCGCCAGCGCGATCCAGCCGCGGCCGGCCGTCATGTTCTCGATCCATTGCGGCGTGTAGACGAGCGACAGGAAGCCGCCGGCCAGACCCGCACAGGCGCCGCCGAACATCACCGCCAGATAGCGAATGCCGATGACATTGATGCCGAGCGCATGCGCCGAGGCATGATTGTCACCGACGGAACGCAAGGTCAGGCCGGCGCGGGTCCTGAACAGGAACCAGGCGACGCCGAAAGTGAGCAGGATCGACAGGTAGAAGATCGGGTCCTGGCCGAAGAGCAGCTTGCCGACGAAAGGCAGATCGGTGAGGCCGGGTATGTAGAGCGTGCCGAGCTTGACGCCGGGCTGGCCGACGAAGCTTTCGCCGATCATGCCCGAGAGACCGAGGCCGAGCAGCGTGAGCGCCAGGCCCGTCGCCACCTGGTTGGTGACGAGCGTCAGCGTCAGGAAGCCGAAGAGAAGCGAGAACAGTGCGCCGACGACGATCGCGGCAAGAACGCCGAGCCAGGGCGAGCCCGTGGCCAGCGCGACGCCGAAGCCGGTCACCGCGCCCATGACCATCATGCCTTCGACGCCGAGGTTGAGCACGCCGGAACGTTCGACGACGAGTTCGCCGATCGCAGCGATCAGCAGCGGCGTCGCGGCGGTGGCGATGGTGATGATGACTTGTTCAAGCATTCTGGATCGCCTCCGCTGCCTTGGCCGGCTCCGCTTTGGTCACTGGCGCACCCACGATGCGGATGCGGTAATGGATCAGCGTGTCGCAGGCGAGCACGAAGAAGAGCAGCATGCCCTGGAAGGCACGCACCGCCTTGTCAGAGACGCCGAGCGCGATCTGCGCGGACTCGCCGCCGAGATAGGTGAGCGCCAAGATGAGGCCGGCGGCGACGATGCCGAGCGGATTGAGCCGGCCGAGGAAGGCTACGATGATGGCGGTGAAGCCGTAGCCGATGGAAATCTTCTCGTTGAGGTGCTCGATCGGGCCGGCCACCTCGCATATGCCGGCCAGACCGGCGAGCGCGCCGGACAGCAGGAAGACGAAGAACACCATCTTCGCCGAGGAGAAGCCGGCGAAGCGCCCTGCCCGCGGGCTCTGCCCGAGCACCTTCACCTCAAAACCCTTGAGCATCTTCGATAGCATGAACCAGATGGCGACAGCGGCAACGAGCGCAAAGACGAACCCCCAATGCGCGCGGCCGGCATCGGGCCATATCTGCGGCAGGATGGCGTATTCGTTGAAGCGGATGGTGCCAGGGAAGCTCATGCCTTCCGGGTTGCGCCAGATGCCGCGCACCAGCCAGTCGTTGAAGAGCTGCGCCACATAGACCAGCATCAGGCTGGTGAGAATCTCATTGGTGTTGAACTTCACCTTGAGGAAGGCCGGGATCGACGCGTAGGCCGCACCGCCCGCCATGCCGAAGATCAGCATCAGAGGCAGCGTCGCCCAGGTCTGAAAATCGGGGAACAGGACCGGGATGAAGGAGCCCGCCACGGCGCCGGCGATGAACTGGCCCTCGGCGCCGATGTTCCAGTTGTTGGAGAGGTAACAGACGCTC